>CAYNOF010000443.1:0-12875 GCA_964398335.1 uncultured Rhizobiaceae bacterium | reverse complement strand
CGCGACCACGGCGGGTTCGCATGTGCGATAGCCCTTCGACAGCACGGCACGGCCATAGGTCGCCGGGTCGCGCTGCCACGGCGTCAGGCAGCCATAGCGCTCGCGCGCGACGGCGGCGGCGCGGGGATCCACCTTGTCGAGATAGGCCAGCACCGCGGCGATCGAGCCGTGCAGGTTGTAGATGTCGAGGCCGTAGAAGCCGGCGCGCTTGTCCGCCGGCATGGCGTCGTTATGCGCGCGCAGCCAGTCGAGCAGCGCGTCGACCTCGACGTTGCGCCACATCCAGGTCGGGAAGCGCTGGAACGGCGGCTCGGCGTCGAGCCGCGGCGGCTTGTGGCGAACGTAGCGATCGACCACGGCGGCGTCCGGCCAGTCGGCCTCGACGGCGAGGATCTCGAAGCCGTGCCGCTCGATCAGCCAGCGGCTGATCGCCGCCCGCGCGCGATAGAACTCCGACGTGCCGTGGCTCGCCTCGCCGAGGAGAACGACGCGGCGATCGGCGAAGCGTTCGAACAGCGCGCCGAAATTCGCATCGTCGAGGTCGGGCAACGGCTCGGCCGCGTCGGCGATCATCTCCGGCAGGCTGCGCGTGCGGGCGGGCAGGTGGTTGGTCGCGGCCCGCCGTCCATCCTCGGCCCAGCCCTGCTCGCCGATCAGCGGCACGAAGCGCACGCCGCCGAGGTTCTCCTCGTGGAAGCGCGACCCGCTGCGCGTGACCTTGATCAGCGACTGATCGCCCGATTCGTCGCCCACCGGCATCACCAGCCGGCCACCCGGCGCCAGTTGCTCGCGCAGCGCCTGCGGCACGCCGGGACCGCCGGCCGCGACCAGGATGGCGTCGAACGGCGCCTCTTGCGGCCATCCTTTCGTGCCGTCGCCGATGCGCACGGTGACGTTGTCGTAGCCCGCCTGGCGCAAGCGGGTACGCGCGGTCTCGCCCAGGGCGGCGATGCGCTCGATGGTGAAGACGCGATCGGCAAGTTCCGCCAGCACGGCCGCGGCATAGCCGGAGCCGGTGCCGATCTCGAGCACCTTGTCGCCCGGCTTCACCTCGGCCGCCTCGGCCATCAGCGCCACGATGTAGGGCTGCGAGATCGTCTGCTGCTCGCCGATCGGCAGCGGCGAATCCTCGTAGGCGAACTCCTCCATGCCCGGCTCGACGAAGGCCTCGCGCGGCACGCTGCGCATGGCGTCGAGCACGCGCCTGTCGCGCACGCCGCGGCGCGCGATGTGGACGTCGACCATACGGTCCCGGGCGTTGGCGACGTCGAGCATGGCTGCGCTCCCTCCTGCCCTGGTCGGTGAACAGCCCGATCGTCGGCGCGTTGCCCGTTCCGGTCAAATCAGCCCGGCGGTCCGAAGCCAGTCCTCCAGCGACCGCCGGATCGCGGTTTCGGGACGCAGCCTGCGCGTGAAGGCCCACCACGTGTGCGCGCCCTGCCAGACACTGGCCATCTGCCAGCCCAGACGCTCGGCGTCGCGGGCATCGTCCGTCAGGCGGCGGCCCAAGGCCCTCGCCAGCGTCCTGCCCCAAGCCGCGCCGCGCGCCCGGAGCCGCGGCCGCCGGATGTCCTCGCGCAGCAGGAGCAGACCATCGGTCATGCTGTACTCGGCCGCGGCAGGCGGCATCAGGCGCATCAGCAGGTCCACGGCACCGCGCGGATTGACCGGCGCGCCGGCGTCCGCCGCTTGCGTGGCGGCGTCCAACCTGTCCCAGGCGTGCCGGAGGACTGCCTCGATCATGGCATCGCGATTGCCGTAGCGCTGCACGAGCGTCGCCGCGGACAGGCCGACCTGCGCCGCCGCCCGCGCGAAGGTCAGATCCGCGGGACCGGTTTCCGAGAGGACCTTCAGAAGCAGGTCGAGCAGCGCGTCATCGGCAACCAGCTTGTGTCTGCCCATGCGCCTATTATATACGAACGTCCGTTTATAAACAAAGAGGGAAGCTCCGATGGCCAGGATCCTGGGCTACATCGCCGCCAGCCTCGATGGCTTCATTGCCGGCGACGAGGAGGGCCTCGACTGGCTCCTCGCATACGACGGCATGGAGCTGGGCGAGCATGACTATCGCCTCTTCCTCAAGCGCATGCGGACGGTCGTCATGGGTCGCGCCACGTACGACTTCGTCGCCCGGGACGCTTCGCCCTGGGCCTATGGCGGCCAACGCGTGATCGTCGTCACGTCCCGGCCGATCGACACGCCGAAGGGCGTGCTGGAAACACGCGGCGATATCGACGCACTGATCGCCGAGCTGAGGCGCCTGGACGACGGCGATATATGGATGCTCGGCGGCGGCCGGCTGCAAATGGCGTTCCTCGAGCGCGGGGCGCTCGACGAGATCGAGATCTACATCGTCCCCGAGATCATCGGCGGTGGTCGCCCCCTCTTTCCGGCAACCGGGGTCCGCTCCAGCCCCAGGTTGATCAGCGCCAGGGCGCTCGATCGCGGCTGCGTTCGCTTGCACTACGCTTTCTGAACCGGCCGACCGCGGCCACGCCGCGATCGCATGATTTCCCATCAGGTATAGGTGCGAATTCTGCAGTTGTGTCGGCGCGCGTAAATCGCCACAGACGCGGCCATGACCCGTAGTACCGCTCCGCTTCCGCGTGCCCAGACCATCGCCGTCCTCGTCGGCGCCGCCGTGATGCTCACGCTGAGCATGGGCATGCGCCAGAGCCTCGGCCTCTTCATGCCGCCGATGGTGCGCGACCTGCACCTGTCGGCCGCCGACTTCACCCTGGCGCTGGCGGTGCAGAACGCCGTGTGGGGCATCACCCAGCCGATGATCGGTCCGTGGGTCGACCGCTATGGCGTGCGCTGGATCGCCATCGCCGGCGGCGCGATCTATGTCGGCTCGGTCGCGCTGATGGTGTGGGGCGGCTCGCTCTTCACGCTGATCCTCGGCGCCGGTGTCGGCATCGGCGTCGCGCTCTCCTGCACCGCCTTCGCCACCGCGCTCAACGCCACCACGCGCAGCGTCTCGCCGGCGCGGCGCGGGCTGGCGGTCGGCATCGTCTCGGCCGCCGGCTCGTTCGGCACGCTGATCTGCGCGCCGTTCGCGCAGGCGATGATGCAGGCCTTCGACTGGCGCATGGCGCTGCTCGGCTTCCTCGCGCTGGCCATCGCCATCCTGCCCGCCGCCTTCGCCACCGGCGTCGCCGATCGCGTCACGGCCGCGGCGCCCACCGACCGCGCGCTCAGCCTGCGCGACGCGCTGGCCGAGGCCGGCGGCCATCGCGGCTACGTGGTGATGACCGTCGCCTTCTTCGTCTGCGGCCTGCAGCTGGTGTTCATCACCACGCACCTGCCGACCTATCTCGCGAACTGCGGCATCGATCCGATGGTCGGCGCGCAGGCGCTGGCGCTGATCGGCGCCTTCAACATCGCCGGCTCGTTCCTGTTCGGCTGGCTGTCGGACCGCTACTCCAAGCGCCTGCTGCTGGCGATCATCTACCTGGCGCGCACGGTGGTCTTCGGCCTGTACTTCGCGCTGCCGCCGACGCCGCTCTCGACCCTGCTGTTCGCCGCGGCGATGGGGCTGACCTGGCTGGGCGTGGTGCCGCTGGTCAACGGCCTGATCGCGCAGATCTTCGGCCTGCGCTTCATGGCGACGCTCTACGGCATCACCTTCTTCAGCCACCAGCTCGGCTCCTTCCTCGGCGCCTGGGGCGGCGGCCTGCTCTACGACTGGGGCGGCAACTACGACCTCGCCTGGAAGATCGGCGTCGTCATCGGCCTGATCGCCGGCATCCTGCAGTTGCTGATGGACGAACGGCCAACGGCGCGAATGGCGGCACAACCAGCCTGATCGATTGTACACATTTTCGGATTGTTGCCTGAATTATAGGCATCAGACTCGCTGAAACGCCGATTCTACGGCGTTTTCGGGTTGGCCCATCGCTTGCTCTTCCCTGGATGGTGATCGAGGCCGCGGGAGGCCTCCGCCTTCCTGGGGGAGAACGCTAATGAACGATTTCACCGCAATCGGCCGTCGCCGCCTGCTCGGCACCACGGCCGCCGGCCTCGCCGCCTCGGTCCTGCCGCTGTCAGGCGCGCTGGCCCAGGCCAAGCCGCTGGTCGTGGGCTTCATCTATGTCGGCCCGCGCGACGACTACGGCTACAACCAGGCCCACGCCGAGGGCGCCGCGGCGCTGAAGAAGATGGCCGGCGTGAAGGTGCTGGAAGAGGAGAAGGTGCCCGAGACGGTCGCCGTCGAGAAATCGATGGAGAGCATGATCAACCTCGACGGCGCCTCGCTGCTCTTCCCGACCTCGTTCGGCTACTTCGACCCGCACATGCTGAAGATGGCGGCCAAGTTCCCGAAGGTTCAGTTCCGCCACTGCGGCGGCATGTGGACCCAGGGCAAGCACCCGATGAACACCGGCAGCTATTTCGGCTACATCGACGAGTGCCAGTACCTCAACGGCGTCGTCGCCGGCCACGCCAGCAAGAGCGGCAAGCTGGGCTTCATCGCCGCCAAGCCGATCCCCCAGGTGCTGCGCAACATCAACGCCTTCACGCTCGGCGCGCGTTCGGTGAACCCGGCGGCCACCACGCAGGTGATCATCACCGGCGACTGGGCGCTGCCGGTGAAGGAAGCCGAGGCGACCAACAGCCTGATCGCCCAGGGCGTCGATGTCGTGACCTGCCACGTCGACAGCCCGAAGGTGGTGGTCGAGACCGCCGAGAAGCGCGGCATCATGACCTGCGGCTACCACGCCAACCAGTCGAAGCTGGCGCCCAAGGGCTACCTCACCGGCGCCGAGTGGAACTGGCACAAGGTCTACACCGACTTCGTCGACGACATGAAGGCGGGCCGTGTGCCGGGCAATTTCGTGCGCGGCGGCCTGAAGGAAGGCTTCGTCAAGGCGTCGCCCTACGGTCCGCTGGTGACCGAGAAGGCGCGCACCATGGCCGAGGGCATCAAGGCGCAGATGCTCGGCGGCGCCTTCACCATCTTCAAGGGTGCGATGAAGGACAACAAGGGCAACACCGTCATCGCCGCCGGCAAGTCGCACGCCCAGACCGATCCGTGGCTGGAGTCGATGAACTGGATGGTCGAAGGCGTCATCTCGTAAGGGCCGCGCGGTGAGCGTCACGACGGCCGCCGGCATCCCCGCCGAACGGCCGGCGGCGTTGAGTGTGAAGGTGCGGGCGGCGGCGCAGGCCGCCGCGCCGACCGTGTTCGCCCTGCTGCTCACGGCGGTGATCTTCGCCGTGTTCCTGTTCGCCGCCGGCGCCGATCCGTTCGAAGTCTACGGCCTGATCTGGACCGGCTCGTTCGCCAGCTGGTTCTCGCTGCAGAACACCTTGCTGCGCGCCGCGCCGCTCTTGCTGGTGGCGCTGTGCACCGCGCTGCCGGCACGGCTCGGGCTGGTGATCATCGGCGGCGAAGGCGCGATCGTGCTGGGCGGCCTCGCCGCCGCGGCGACCGGCGTGGTGATGGTCGACGCGCCCTACCTGCCGGCGCTGCTGCTGATGGCCGCCGCGGCGATGGTGACCGGCGCGGCGCTGATCGCGCTCGCCGGCTGGCTGCGCCACGCGCGCGGCGTCAACGAGACGATCTCCAGCCTGCTGCTGACCTACATCACCGTCGCGGTGTTCAACCATCTGGTCGAGGGCCCGCTGCGCGATCCGGCCAGCCTCAACAAGCCCTCGACCGCCTCGATCGGCGACGACCACATGATCGGCAACATCCCCGGCACCGAGGTGCACTGGGGTTTCGCCATCGGCGTCGTGGTCTGCCTCGCCATGGCCGTGCTGATGCGCAAGACCACCTTCGGCTTCGCCACCCGCATGGTCGGCGGCAACGTGCGCGCGGCACGGATGGCCGGCCTGTCGATCGGCAGGCTGGTGATCGCCACCTGCGCCATGGCCGGCGCCGCCAGCGGTCTCGCCGGCATGATCGAGGTCGCCGCCATCCACGGCAAGGCCAACGCCTCGCTCAACACCGGCTACGGCTACACCGGCATCCTCGTCGCCTTCCTCGCCCGGCACGAGCCGGCGGCGGTGATCCCCGTCGCCATCCTGTTCGGCGGCATCAACGCCGCCGGCGGCCTGCTGCAGCGCCGCCTCGACCTGCCCGATGCGACGGTGCTGGTGCTGCAGGGCATCCTCTTCGTCGTCCTGCTCGCCAGCGAAACGCTGCGCGGCCGCAACCTGTTCGCGCGATAGGCGGTGCCCGATGGCCGGTGACCTCGGACTCTGGGCGGTGCCCGTCGCGATGCTGGGCGGCGCGATCCGCGTCAGCACGCCCTACATCTTCGTCAGCCTCGGCGAGTGCCTGACCGAGCGCTCGGGCCGCATCAACCTCGGCCTCGAGGGCACGCTGGTGCTGGGTGCGATGAGCGCCTACGGCATCTCCTATCTCAGCGGCTCGCCGTGGCTCGGCGTGCTGGTGGCGATGCTGGCCGGCGCCTTCCTCGGCGGATTGCACGCGCTGCTCTGCGGCCTGCCCAAGGTCAACGACATCGCCGTCGGCATCGCGCTGATGCTGTTCGGCACCGGCATCGCCTTCTTCCTCGGCAAGCCCTTCGTGCAGCCCAAGGCACCCAACCTGCCGGCGATCCCGCTGGGCTGGTGGATCGAGCAGCCCGAACTGCGCGCGGCGCTGGAGATCAACCCGCTGTTCGTCGTCGGCATCCTGCTGGCGCTGGCGCTGACCTGGTTCCTCGGCCGCACGCGCTGGGGCCTGATCCTGCGCGCCGCCGGCGACAGCTCCGAGGCGGTGCGCGCCATGGGCTACTCGGCCGAGACCATGCGGCTGGCCGCGACCACGGCGGGCGGCGCGATGGCCGGCATCGGCGGCGCGTTCCTCTCGCTGTTCTATCCCGGCTCGTGGAACGAGGGCCTGTCGAGCGGCCAGGGCCTGATGGCGATCGCGCTGGTGATCTTCGCGCGCTGGGAGCCGATCCGCTGCATCTGGGCCTCGCTGCTGTTCGGCGCCGCCGGCGCCCTGGGCCCGGCGCTGCAATCGGTCGGCATGACCTGGGGCTACTACCTCTTCGGCGCCGCGCCCTACGTGCTGACCCTGGGCATCATGATCGCCACCTGCTCGCCGACGCGCAGCCTGCGCGGCGCGCCGGCCGAGCTCGGCGTCACGCGATAAAGGGAGGGACCGGTGAGCGGATTGGGCGGGCTCAACAAATCGGCCAACGGCGTGGTGATCGGGCTGGTGCAGCTGCAATTGCCGGTGATCGAGACGCGCGCCGACGTCACGAAGCAGGCGGCGAAGATCGTCGCGATGGTCGCCAAGGCCCGGCGCGGCATGTCGACGATGGATCTCGTCGTGTTCCCCGAATACGCGCTGCACGGCCTGTCGATGGACACGCGGCCCGAGATCCTGTGCGATCTCGACGGCCCGGAGGTCGCGTCGTTCCGCACCGCGTGCCTCGCGAACAAGATCTGGGGCTGCTTCTCGATCATGGAGCGCAACCCCGACGGCAATCCCTACAACAGCGGCCTGATCATCGACGACGCCGGCGCGATCCGGCTGTACTACCGCAAGCTCCATCCCTGGGTGCCGGTCGAGCCGTGGGAGCCGGGCAATATCGGCATCCCGGTGTGCGACGGGCCCAACGGCTCGAAGCTGTCGCTGATCATCTGCCACGACGGCATGTTCCCGGAGATGGCGCGCGAGGCGGCCTACAAGGGCGCCGAGATCATGCTGCGCACCGCGGGCTACACCGCGCCGATCCGCCATGCCTGGAAGGTCACCAACCAGTCGAACGCCTTCTGCAACCTGATGGCGACGGCCAGCGTCTGCATGTGCGGCACCGACGGCACCTTCAACTCGATGGGCGAGGCGATGATCTGCGACTTCGACGGCACCATGCTGGTCGAAGGCAACGGTATCCCCGACGAGATCATCACCGCCGAGGTGCGGCCCGACCTGATCCGCGAGGCGCGCGCCGGCTGGGGCGTCGAGAACAACATCTACCAGTTCGGCCATCGCGGCTACGTCGCGGTCAACGGCGGCGCCGGCGATTGCCCCTACACCTACATGCACGATCTCGTCGGCGGGAAGTACCGCCTGCCCTGGGAAGACCAGGTGAAGGTCAAGGACGGCACGACCTGCGGCTTCCCGGTGCCCAACCGCACCTATGGAGGGGCCACGTGAGCACCATCGTCGCCGATCCCTATCCCTGGCCCTACAACGGCGATCTGCGGCCCGCCAACACGGCGCTGATCATCATCGACATGCAGACCGATTTCTGCGGCAAGGGCGGCTATGTCGACGCCATGGGCTACGACCTGTCGCTGACCCGCGCGCCGATCGAGCCGATCCGGCGCGTGCTCAAGGCGATGCGCGAGAAGGGCTACCACGTCATCCACACGCGCGAGGGCCATCGCCCCGACCTCTCCGACCTGCCGCCCAACAAGCGCTGGCGCTCGCAGCGCATCGGCGCCGGCATCGGCGATCCCGGTCCCTGCGGCCGCATCCTGGTGCGCGGCGAGCCGGGCTGGGAGATCATCCCCGAGCTGGCGCCGACGCCGGGCGAGCCGATCATCGACAAGCCGGGCAAGGGCAGCTTCTGCGCCACCGACCTCGAGCTGATGCTGCGCACCCGCGGCATCGAGAACATCGTGCTGTCAGGCATCACGACAGACGTGTGCGTGCACACCACCATGCGCGAGGCCAACGACCGCGGCTTCGAATGCCTGCTGCTGGAGGATTGCGCCGGCGCGACCGACCACGGCAACCATCTCGCGGCGGTCAACATGGTGAAGATGCAGGGCGGAGTGTTCGGCTCGGTATCCAACAGCGCCGCCTTCGTCGAGGGCTTGCCATGACGACGCCGGAGGTCATCGGCGCACCGCCGCGGCCCACCGACCTGCCGCGCGCGCTGGCGCTGGAAGCCGTGCACATGAGCAAGGCCTTCGGCAGCAACAAGGCGCTCGACGATGTCTCGCTGAAGGTCGAGGCCGGCGAGCTGCATGCGCTCCTGGGCGAGAACGGCGCCGGCAAGAGCACCCTGGTGAAATGCGTGATGGGCTTCTATCACGCCGACAGCGGCCAGATCATGATCGACGGCCGCGAGCAGGCGATCGACGGGCCGCGCGCGGCGCAGGCGCTGGGCATCGGCATGGTCTACCAGCACTTCACCCTGGTGCCGGGCATGACCGTGCTGGAGAACTTCGTGCTGTCGCGCGCCAGCCTGCCGGCGGTGATCGACTGGAAGGCCGAACGCAGCCGGCTCGAGGCGTTCCTCGAGAAGATGCCGTTCAAGGTGCCGCTCGACGCCCTGGCCGCCGATCTCGCCGCCGGCGACAAGCAGAAGGTCGAGATCCTGCGCCAGCTCTATCTCGACAACCGCTTCCTGATCCTCGACGAGCCGACCTCGGTGCTGACGCCGGGCGAGGCGACCGAGGTGCTCGGCCTGTTGCGCGCCATGACGCGCGAGAAGTCGATCACCGTGATGATGATCACCCACAAGATGCGCGAGGTGATGGCTTTCGCCGACCGCGTCACCGTGCTGCGCCAGGGCAGGCTCGTCGGCAGCGCCGACGTTGCCACCGGCTCTCCCGAGCAGTTCGCGGCGATGATGATCGGCGACGGCGAGATCCCGCCGCCGGCCTCGCGTGCGCAACGCGACGCGACCGAGGTGCGGCTGAAGGTCGAAGGCCTGGCGGTCACCAACGAGGCCGGCAAGCGCATGCTGCGCGGCGCCTCGCTCGACGTGCGGGCGGGCGAGATCGTCGGCATCGCCGGCGTCTCCGGCAACGGCCAGCGCGAGCTGGTCGAGATCCTCGCCGGCCAGCGGCTGGCCGACGAGGGCGGCATCGCCATCGACGGCAAGGCCTATGGCGCCACCCGTGCCGAGGCCTCGGTGCTGGGCGTCGCCTGCCTGCCCGAGGAGCCGCTGCGCAACGCCTGCGTCGGCGCGATGAGCGTGGCCGAGAACATGGCGTTCCGCGACTTCGACCGCCCGCCGCACGCCAAAGGCGGCTGGTGGCTGCAGCCGGGCTCGATGCGCGAGCGCGCCCGCGGCCTGATCTCGACCTTCAAGGTGCGCACGCCGGGGCCCGACGCGCCGATCGGCACGCTGTCGGGCGGCAACGTGCAGCGCGCCGTGCTCGGCCGCGAGCTGGGCCGCGCCGCGCGCGTGCTGGTGGTCGCCAATCCCTGCTTCGGCCTCGACTTCGTCGCCGTGGCCGAGACGCGCCGGCGCATCGTCGAGGCGCGCGACGCGGGCGCCGCGGTGCTGCTGGTCAGCGAGGACCTCGACGAGATATTCGAGCTCTCCGACCGCGTGCTGGTGATGTTCGAAGGCCGCATCGCCTACGACGCGCCGATCGCCGAAGCGCGCCCCGACATCGTCGGCCACCACATGGCCGGCCACTGAGATGCGCGTCGCGCCGCACCACGACCTCACCCTGACGAGCGCCCGCAGGGCGCGCCTCGAAGGGTGGGCAACACACGCCGAGTCCTTTGCCCGCCCTTCGGGACGGCCGCTGCGCGGCCTCCTCGGGGTGAGGCAGGAGGTCCTTCCGCCATGCCCGTGATCGACGCTGAGCCCTACGCCTTCGAGTTCCCCGCCGGAAAGCTCGGCGTGATCGTCATCGACATGCAGCGTGACTTCGTCGAGCCCGGCGGTTTCGGCGAGACGCTGGGCAACGACATTCGCCCGGTCGCGGCGATCGTGCCCGCGGTGCGCAGGCTGCTCGACGGCGCGCGCGCGGCGAAGCTGCCGATCATCCACACGCGCGAGTGCCACCGGCCGGACCTGTCGGATTGCCCGCCGGCAAAGCTCACGCGCGGCAAGCCCTCGCTGCGCATCGGCGATCCCGGGCCGATGGGCCGCATCCTGATCGCAGGCGAGCCGGGTGCCGACATCGTGCCCGAGCTCGCGGCGCTGCCCGGCGAGATCGTGATCGACAAGCCCGGCAAGGGCGCCTTCTACGACACGCCGCTCACCGCGACGCTCACCGGTCTCGGCATCACGCACCTGCTGTTCGCCGGCGTGACCACCGAGGTCTGCGTGCAGACGACGATGCGCGAGGCCAACGACCGCGGCTACGAGTGCCTGCTGGTCGAGGACTGCACCGAGAGCTATTTCCCCGAGTTCAAGCGCGCGGCGCTCGACATGATCCGCGCCCAGGGCGCCATCGTCGGCTGGACCGCGCCTCTCGCGAAGGTGCTGCCGGCGCTCTGACCCGAGCGCAGCGACGGATCCGGCGGTATCGCGGGCAGGACAGGCTGCAGCGGCCGGCGCAACCACCGCGAGGCCCTGCGCTGCGCTCGGGGCGGCAGGCATCGCCATTTCGCAGATGCGGAATGGCGGGGTGGTCATGCGACTCCGCGCCACCGTAGTATCCGCGCCATGTCGAAAGCATTCCACAGCGAGCTCGTCTCGCGCCGGCACGCCTATGTCCTGCTCGGCAGCGCCGCGATGATGATGACCCTGGCCATGGGCATGCGTCAGAACATCGGCCTGTTCCAGAAGCCGGCGGCCGAAGGCCTGCACATCGCCGTCTCCGATTTCGCCTTCGCCGTCGCCGTGCAGCAGGTCGCCTGGGGCCTGACGCAGCCTTTCGCCGGCATGCTGGCGGACCGCTTCGGCACGCGCTGGGTGGCGATCGGCGGTGCCGCGCTGTACGTCCTTGGCCTCTACATCGCGGCCACCGCGACCAGCGCGCTGCACATCACCATCGGCATCGGCCTGCTGATCGGCACGGCGCTCTCCTGCACCAGCTCGAGCATCACCGCCAACATCGCCGCGCGCGTGGTGGTGCCGCAGCGCCGTACGCTGGCCTTCGGCATCGTCGGCGCGGCGGGTTCGGTCGGCAGCCTGCTCACCGCGCCGCTGGCGCGCTACATGCTGAGCGAGGATGGCTGGCGCGCCGGGCTATGGGCCTTCGTCATCCTCGGCCTCGCCATGCTGCCGGCCGCCTTCATCGGCGGCGGCGCCGACCGCCTGCCCAACGGCAGCGCCGCCGATCGCCAGATGACCATCCGCGGCGCGCTGGGCGAGGCGCGCAACCATGGCGGCTTCATCATCATGGCCTGCGCCTATTTCGTCTGCGGCCTGCAGCTCGTGTTCCTCACCACCCACCTGCCGACCTACCTCTCGAGTTGCGGCATGGACGGCGCCTACTACGGCGCGCTGTCGCTGATGCTGATCGGCGGCTTCAACATCATCAGCTCGTGGGGCGCCGGCTGGCTCGGCGACCGCTTCCCCAAGCGCTATTTGCTGGGCGGGCTGTACCTGTCGCGCTCGGCCGTATTGGCACTCTACTTCATGCTGCCGCCGACCCCTGTGACGACGCTGATCTTCGCCGCCGCGATGGGCATCCTGTGGCTCGGCGTGATCCCGCTGGTCAACGGCCTGGTCGTGCAGATCTTCGGCCTGCGCTACCTCTCGACCATCACCGGCTTCGCCTTCCTCAGCCACCAGGCCGGCTCCTTCCTCGGCGCCTGGGGCGGCGGCTACCTCTACGACCTGATGGGCAACTACGAGACCGCGTGGAAGATCGGCGTGTTGATCGGCCTGATCGCCGGCATGGCGCAGCTGCTGATGAACGACAAGCCGACGGCCCGCGTCGCGGCACAGGGTGCGGCGGCGTAAGTGCGGGTCGGCGGCCGAACCTGGATTGGTCTGGCCGCCGTCATTTGCCTCGCCGGATGGGCGGCGGCGTATGCAAACTGGTTCGGGACCACGGCAGGACTGACTTTTCTGCCCGACCCTGCCGTGCAGCTCATCGCCGCAGCCTTGACCATCGGTACGATCGCCGGCATCGCGATCACGGCGCTGCTGGCCGAACACCTCGGCACTTTTCGAACCCTCGTATCGGGCATGCTGCTGGCGGTGGCCGCGTCATGGTTGCCCATCGCAATACCGGCGCAGCCGTTCCTCGCGCCGGTCGCTGCGCTA
>CAYNOF010000442.1:0-1075 GCA_964398335.1 uncultured Rhizobiaceae bacterium | reverse complement strand
CCTTGGCATAGGCGATCAGCTCGGCGGTGGTCTTGGCAGGCACGTCGTTGTTCACGACCAGCACGTTGACGCCCATCACCACGCGGGCGATGGCGGCGAAGTCCTTGGCCGGATCGTAAGTCAGCTTCTTGAACAGCGAGGCGTTCGCCGCGTTGGTCGAATTGGTGCCCATCAGCAGCGTGTAGCCATCCGCCGGCGCGGTCGCCACGGCCTGCGCGCCGAGCTGGCCGTTGGCGCCGGGCTTGTTGTCGATCACCACCGCCTGCTTGGTGAGCTCCGTCAGCTTGGCGCCCAGGCCGCGCGCGGTGAGATCGGTGGCGCTGCCGGCGGCGAAGGGCACGACGATGCGGATCGCCTTGCCGGGATAGGTGTCCTGCGCGCGCACGACAGATGGGGCCGCCAGCGCGGCGGTGCCAAGCGCCAAAGTCTGGCGGCGGGAAAGACGGATCATACGGTCTCCTGCGGTTCTGCCCGGCCGGATACATACCGGACCGGCAGAACGAAACAAGGCGGCCCCGGGCCGCCTTGTCGCAGTCGTCGCCGTGTGCCGGACGCTACATGAACAGCTTCTCGTTCTTCAGGTCGGCGTAGAGCGGCGCCACGAATTCGGCGTAGCCGTTGAAGAGCTGGGTGGGGATGCGCTCGTCGCTGCCCAGCGGCTTCTCGGTCGCCTGGCTCCAGCGCGGATGGGCGACCTGCGGATTGACGTTGGCCCAGAAGCCGTACTCGTCGGGCCCCAGCTTTTCCCAGAACGTCTCTGGGCGCCTGTCGCTGAACTCGAAGCGGTTGATCGACTTGACGTGCTTGAAGCCGTACTTCCAAGGCGTCGCGAGCCTGAGCGGCGCGCCGTTGGCTGCCGGCAGAGGCTTGCCATAGAGCCCGGTGGCGATGAATGCCAGCTCGTGGCGCGCCTCGGCCATGGTGAGGCCCTCGGTGTAGGGCCATGGGTAATAGAACTCGCGCTGGCCCGGAAACATGCGCGGGTCGGCCAGGGTCTGCATGACGAGGTACTTCGCGCCCGACAGCGGCTTGGCCATGTCGATCAGCGAGGAGAGCGCGAAGCCCGTGTAGGGTA
>CAYNOF010000441.1:0-18020 GCA_964398335.1 uncultured Rhizobiaceae bacterium | reverse complement strand
TCGTAGAAGCCGTCGAGCACGTCCTTCCAGCCCTTGCCGGTCTCGGAGATGTGCAGGTCTTCCATGGTCACCAGCTCGGTGACCGAGAAGCAGTCGTGCACCTCGAACATCGAGACTTCCTTGCGCGGATCCTTGATGCCGGCCTCTTCATAGGCCTTCTTCGAGGCGATGCGCGTGGTGTGGAAGTAGCTGCCGTCCCACGAGTTGTGGCCCGACTCCGAGCCGTTCGAGACCGAGAGCTGCAGCGCCTTGACGCTGACGATGTCGTGCTTGCCGAGCGACTTGGCGATCTCCGGCGTCGTCACGATCGCCGCCGCCGCGCCGTCCGACACGCCGCAGCAGTCGAACAGGCCGAGCGGCGAGGCGATCATCGGCGCGTTGAGGATGGTGTCCATCTCCACCGCCTTCTGGAGGTGGGCCGTGGGGTTCTTGGCGCCGTTCTGGTGGCTCTTCCAGGAAACGTGGCCGATCGCCTTCTTGAGGTCCTCAGCCGCCACGCCATGCGCCGTCTGATAGGCGGTGGCGAGCTGGGCGAAGTTGCCCGGCGCCGTTCCGCTGGCATTCCACAGCGCCTGCAGCGGGCCGCCGCGGCCGCCCGGCAGACCACCGTAGCCGGTGTCCTTGAGCTTCTCGACGCCCAGCGCCAGCGCGAAGTCGACGGCGCCCGAGGCGACCGCGTAGCAGGCGCCGCGGAAGGCTTCCGTGCCCGACGCGCACATGTTCTCGACATGGGTGACCGGGATGTTGGGCAGGCGCAGCGTGGTGCTGAGCGGGATGCCCGACTTGCCGACATGCACCTCATCGATCGCCGTGGAGAACCACGCCGCCTGGAGCTGCTTCGTGTCGATGCCGGAGTCCGACAGGCACTCCTTGAACGCCTCCAGCATGAGCTCCTCGGCGCCGCTTTCCCAGCGCTCGCCGAACTTGGAGCAGCCCATGCCGAGAATGGCGACTTTATCCTTGATACCCTTGGCCATGGCACGTCTCCTGTTTGTTGTCGTGCTCTCTACCTGGTAGCCCGTTTACACCTTGATGCGCCGCTCAGGCCGGCGCCGCCTTCCAGAAATAGCGCTTGAAGCCACCGCGCATCTGATCGTTGTCGCGGATGCGGAAGGTCATGCGCATCTTGGCGCCGACCTTCACCTGTTCCTTGTCGCTGTCCGTGAAGTCGGCCATGAAGCGGCCGCCTTCCGGGAAGGTGATCATGCCGTAATACGCCGGCGGGTCCGGCGAGTAGGTCAGCGAGTCGGCGGTGAACGACATCACGGCCGCTTCGAGACCCTGCATGCTGTAGTCGTCCTGGCTGTCCATCGCGTGGCAGTTCGGATTGACGCAGACCTGGGTCTTGGGGAACTGCACCGTGCCGCAGACGCGGCACTTGCCGCCGACCAGGCCGTAGATCATGTCGCGCTTGCGCCACAGCACGGAAAGCGCGGTCTTCTTGTCGAACTCCGCGCGCATGCCCTTGTCGATCGGCAGCATGTCGTTGAAGGCGAGGAACTTCATGTAGTTCGTCTCGACCTTGCCGCGCGCCAGCCAGCCCGACACGCCGCGCCGCTTGCTGAGCTTGGCGATCTCCTCGGTGACCTCGAGGATCACGACGTCGAGGCCCTGGCCGAAGGCCAGCACCATGATGCGCTCGCCCGGCTTGGCGCTCTCCAGCGTGTGCGCCAGAACCACCAGCGAATGCGCGGTGCCGGTGTCGCCGAGGTTGGCGCCGAGATTGTCGCGCACCGCCGTCTCGGCGACGCCGCACATCTTGGCCATCTGCTTGGGGATCGCCGCCATCAGCGACGGCATCACGAAGTGGGTGATGTCCGAGCCCTTGAGGTTGGCGCCCGACAGCGCCGCCTTGACCGCCGGCGGCACGATCTTCACGTAGCCCTCGTCGCGGATCCAGCGCTCTTCCCAGGTGTAGTCGAAATCCGACTCATCGCCGCGGAAGTGATCGACGAAATCCATCGACACGGAGTGATGCGCCACGAGCTTGGCGATCACCTTCTCCGTGCCGCACAGCATCGCCGCGGCGCCGTCACCGAACTGCATCTCGTTGGCCGAGGCGACACGGGCCATGCGCTTGTCGGCCGCGACGACCAGGGTCGGCGCGCCGCTCTTGGCGGCGGCGAGACCGGCGATCAGCGCCGAGGTGCCGGCCTTCTGCGAGCCGGCGACGTCGGAGGCCATCAGGCCCTGCTCGACGGTCAGCGCCGTGCCGATCACGCCGGCATTCTGGCGATCCTTGAACGGCAGCGTGGTCGAGGCGAAGAACAGGTTGCGCAGCGACTTGGGATCGGTGCCGTTGAGGCAGTCGCGCGCCGCCTCGACACCCATGGTGATGGAATCCTCGTCCCAGTTGGCCATCGCGCGCTCGCCCTTGGCCTGGCCGCGCAGGCCCGGCGCGAACCACTTGTTGGCGTCGTAAACGGCCTGGCGGCTGAGCCGCAGCTTCGGGACGTAGGCGCCATACCCGGTGATGCCGACCATGCGGTGTTCCCTCTTTCTCGAACGCTTGTTTGGTGAACGCAGATTCACACTACTCGTGAGCCCCGCTCCCGGCGACTATGAATTTGAGGCATCAGGCCGCGTATCTGCCATGCCTTTCGTGTCGCGAAAGTCAGTGCGGACAGGTTGACGTCAGCCCTGTCAGGCAGAAGTATGCGAGCGCGCACTCATCTCTGACCGATGGAGACCGGCCATGGCGATCGGCGATCCGCAGAACACCCAGCAGGACTACTTCGCCATGACCGGATTGATCCAGAAGCACTACCGCGACGAGTGCTACGACAGCGACGTCACCAGCATGGTGCCGTGGGAAACCGTGGCGGCGATCTTCTGGGAAGAAACGCAGTTCGCCAACGTCAGGCAGAATGGCTTCAACCACGAGGACTGGGTGAAGGGCCCGGGCTCCGAGCCCGGCAAGGGCAATCACGCCGTCGGCTTCGGCCAGGTCGAGCGCGAGACCATCATCCTGATGCAGACGCAGGCGACCAAGACCGGCGCGCTCAAGGGGTTCTTCGACGGCACCTCGCTGGCGAACAATCCGATCGACAAGATGCCGGCCGGCTGGTGGCGGACCGTCGACCAGATGGTGCTGGCCGATACGCGCCGCGCCATCCATCTGACCTGGCACGCGCTCATCCACCAGAAGAAGAACCATCCGAACGCCGACCTGGAGAAGCTGCTGCACAACTACGGCGGCCTGCGCACGCCCTCGGGCTCGCCGACCGACAAGATGATTCGCGTGGCTCGCGGCTGGCTCACGACCACCAGCCTGCTCACCAATTTCCGCAGCTCGGGACTCGGCGCCCAGGACTATGGCGGCATCGTGCGCGCCAAGCGCATCCTGGCGGCGATCTTCGCCTGCTCGCGCCGCAATGCGCAGTTCATGCCGACCTTCGGCGTCGAGTCGCGGCCGATCCAGGGATACCTGTACTCGGGAACCGATCTCTATGCCCTGGGCGACGGCATGGCCTGCCTGAGCTTCGGCAACACCAACCAGCCCGGCTCGAACGGCAAGCTGGCCAGCGACTTCAAAGACTTCATCGCCGAGTACAAGAACCAGCCGGAGACCGAGTACAAGTGGATCCGGCCCTGGGTCGAGAAGCGTTACCCGACTCTCAAGGGACGCGACCTCAACATCGGCCCCAAGGGCAACGAATAGGCAAACGAAAAGCCCCGGCTCATGGCCGGGGCTTCTCGCTTGCGGGGTTTGTACGGGCTATGCCGCGACCGAGAGGTTGGCGTAGCGCGTCAGGTGGTGCTGCTGGTTGCCGAACAGTGTCTCGATCATGGTCAGGCGCTTGAAGTAGTGGCTGACCGAGAGCTCGTCGGTGACGCCCATGCCGCCATGCATCTGCATCGCGCTCTGGCCGCAGAACCTGCCCGACTTGCCGATCTGCACCTTGGCGCCCGAGGCCGCCTTCTTGCGCACGGTGGCGTCGGCGTCGTCGATCTTCAGCGCCGCCATCAAGGTCATCGAGCGCGCTTCCTGGGCGTTGGTGAAGCAATCGACCATGCGGTGCTGCAGCACCTGGAACTTGCCGATCGGCACGCCGAACTGCTTGCGGGTCTTGATGTATTCCAGCGTCGCCTTGTTGATGGCGTCCATGCAGCCCACTGCCTCGGCGCACAGCGCGACGATCGAACGGTCGACCACGCCCTCGAACAGCGCGTAGCCGTCGTCGACCTTGCCGACCACGGCGTCGGCGCCGACCTTGACGTTGTCGAAGGTGAGCTCCGAGGCGCGCAGCGCGTCCTGGGTCGGGTAGTCGCGGCGGCTGATGCCCGCGGCCTTGGCGTCGACGGCGAAGACCGTGATGCCCTTCTCGTCGCGCTGGCCGCCCGAGGTGCGCGCGGTGACGAAGATCGTGTCGGCCGAAGCGGCGTTGTAGACGACGCCCTTGTGGCCGCTGATGGCGTAGCCGGCACCGTCCTTCTTCGCCGTGACGGCGACGTCGGCAAGGTTGAAGCGCGCCTGCTTCTCGACGTAAGCCACGGCGAACTGCTTCTCGCCCGCGATCATCGGCGCCAGCAGCGCCTCCTTCTGCGCCGCGCTGCCGCCGGCGGCCAGCAGGCCACCGCCCATCACCACGGTCGGCAGATAGGGCTCGAGCACCAGGCCCGACCCGAAGGCTTCCATGGCGATCATGGTCTCGATCGCGCCGCCGCCGAAGCCGCCATCGGCCTCGGAGAAGCTCATGCCCAGCCAGCCGAGCTCGGCGAACTTCGCCCAGTTCTCCGGCAGCCAGCCCTTCTCGCTCGCGGCGATCTTGCGGCGGGTCTCGAACGCGTACTGCTCGCGCACGAAGCGCTCGACGCCTTCCTTGATCTGCTTCTGCTCGTCGGAATACGACAGGTCCATTGTCTTTGCTCCCTCCGCCTGAGGCGTCGCACGTTGCCTGCTGCTTACAGCCCCAGCACCATCTTGGAAATCACGTTCTTCTGAATCTCGTTCGTGCCGCCGTAGATCGACGTCTTGCGCATGTTGAGATAGCGCGGCGCGGCGGGCACGGCGTAGGCCGGTCCGATCGGCGATTCGTTGCTGTCGCGGAACAGCAGCTCGGGCTGGTACGGCATGGCGTAGTTGCCCACCGCCTCGCAGGCCAGCTCGGCGATGCGCTGCTGGATTTCCGAACCGCGGATCTTGAGGATCGAGACTTCCGGCCCCGGCGCGCCGCCGAGCTGCATGGTCGACAGCGCGCGCAGCTCGCTCATCTCCAGCGCCGAGATCTGCAAATCGAGATCGGCGATCTTCTCGCGGAAGCCCTGATCGTCGATCAGCTTGCCGCCATCGTCGGCCAGCTCCGAACGCGCGATCTCGCGCAGGCCCTGCGCGCCACGCTTCGACGCGGCGACCTCGGCGATGCCCAGGCGCTCGTTGGCGAGCAGGAACTTGGCGTAGGTCCAGCCCTCGCCTTCCTTGCCGATCAGGTTGTGCGCCGGCACGCGCATATTGTCGAAGAACACGTCGTTCACGTGATGCGCGCCGTCGAGCATGATGATCGGCTTCACTGTGATGCCCGGCGTCTTCATGTCGATCAGCAGGAACGAGATGCCTTCCTGCGCCTTGGCCTCGGTGTTGGTGCGCACCAGGCAGAAGATCCAGTCCGCCCAATGCGCGACGGACGTCCAGGTCTTCTGACCGTTGACGACATAGTGGTCGCCATCACGCACTGCGCGCGTGCGCAGCGAGGCGAGGTCCGAACCCGAACCCGGCTCGGAATAGCCCTGGCACCACAGCACCTTCGACGAGGCGATGTCGGGCAGGAAGCGTTCCTTCTGCACATCGTTGCCGAAGGTGTAGATCACCGGCCCGACCATCTTCGGCCCGAACGGCAGGATGCGCGGCGCGCCTTCCTCGGCCAGCACGTTCTCGAACAGGAAGCGCTGCGAGACGCTCCAGCCCGGCCCGCCGTACTTCTTCGGCCAGGTGTAGACGTGCCAGCCGCGCTTGCCGAGCGCCTGCTGCCAGGCGAGGTGATCGTTGCGATCGTAATGACGGCCGCGCTTCGTCTTCTCGATCGTCGCCGGCGACAGGTTCTCGCGCGTGAAGGCCCGCACCTCGTCGGCGAAAGCGCGGTCCTCGGCGGTCAGAGCCAGATCCATGGTCGTATCCTCTTAGAGGCCCAGCACCATCTTGGAGATGACGTTCTTCTGGATCTCGTTCGATCCGCCGTAAATGCTCGTCTTCCGCACGTTGAAATAGCGCGGTGCGGCCAAGTGCGCGTAATCGGGGCCGATCGGCTCCTCGTTCGCGCCGTGCCACAGAAGCGCCGGCTGATACGGCATCGCGTAGTAACCCACCGCCTCGACGGCGAGCTCGGTGATGCGCTGCTGGATTTCCGAGCCGCGGATCTTGAGGAACGAAACCTCCGGTCCGGGCGCGCCGCCGGCGGCCATCGCCGAGAGCGCGCGCAGCTCGGTGTATTCCAGCGCCGTCACCTGGATCTCGAGATCGGCGATCTTCTCGCGGAACGAGGCATCGTCGATCAGCTTCTTGCCGGCGCCGTCCTGCTCGGACTTCGCCATCTGCTTCAGGCCCTCGACGCCGCGCTTGGATTGCGGGATCGCCGCGATGCCCAGCCGCTCGTTGGCGAGCAGGAACTTGGCATAGGTCCAGCCCTCGCCTTCCTTGCCGACGAGATTCTCTGAAGGCACCTTGACGTTGTCGAAGAACACCTCGTTCACCTCGTGGCCGCCATCGGCCATGATGATCGGCTTCACGGTGATGCCCGGCGTCTTCATGTCGATCAGCAGGAAGGAGATTCCCTCCTGCGGCTTGGCCTTGGGATCGGTGCGCACCAGGCAGAAGATCCAGTCGGCCCAATGGCCCATCGTGTTCCAGGTCTTGGACCCGTTGACCACGTAGTGATCGCCCTCGCGCACCGCCTTGGTGCGCAGCGAGGCAAGGTCGGAGCCCGAGCCGGGCTCGGAGTAGCCCTGGCACCACCACACGCTCGACTCGCGGATGCCCGGCAGGAAGCGCTGCTTCTGCTCGTCGCTGCCGAAGGTGTAGATCACCGGCCCGACCATCTTGCTGCCGAACGGGATGATGCCCGGCGCGTTCATCTCGGCGCAGGTGTTCTCGAAGATGTAGCGCTGGGTGATGGTCCAGCCCGGCCCGCCATGCTTCTTCGGCCAGGTGTAGACCAGCCAGCCTTTGCGCCCGAGCGCCTGCTGCCAGCGCATGTAGTCGTCGCGGTCCAGATGCTTGCCGCTGGCGACCTTGTCGGCGATGTCCTTGGGCAGGTTCCTGGAGACGAAGTCGCGCACCTCGTCGCGGAACGCGAGATCTTCCCTGGTGAACGCCAGATCCATCGGTCGTCCTCCGCATGCGGGCGCATTTCCGCCATTTGGCGGTGAAATGACGCCCCGTTCATTGAGTTGGCGCGCATACTATCCAGCAAGCGGGGCCGGGCAAGTCGGCTGCGGAATGGTAGTTCGCGATACGAAATGAGCACCTTACGCGTCGGGATTGTCGGCTGCGGCGTCGCGGGGATGACCGCCGCGATCCTGCTCTCCGAGGCCGGTCACGCCGTCACCCTGCTGGAGCGGTTCGACCAACCGCAGCCGCTGGGCGCCGGCCTGCTGATCCAGCCCACCGGCCTGCGTGTGCTGCAGCGCCTGGGCCTGCATGAGACGGCACTGCGACTGGGCGCACGGGTCGCCGGCATCGACGGCCGCTCCGACCTCGGCCACAGCGTGCTCGACCTGCGCTATGGCGACCTCGATGCGCGGCTTCACGGGCTGGGGCTGCACCGCGGCGCTTTGTTCACCCTGCTGTTCGAGCGCCTGCAGCGTTCGCCGGCGAGGTTGACGACCGGCTTCGAGGTCGCGTCGATCGCCGGCACCACGCTCGCGGCGGCCGACGGCCGCAAAGCCGGGCCGTTCGACCTCGTGCTGGTCTGCGACGGGGCGCATTCGCATCTGCGCGAGAGCCTGGCGCCGAAGCACCGCGCCGTCGTCTACGCCTGGGGCTGCTTGTGGACGACCCTGCCCGATCCCGATCGCCGCTTCGCCGGCCTGCTGCACCAGCGCTTCCGCGGCAACCGTCACATGGTCGGCGTGCTGCCCGTGGGCGTCGCGCCGGGCGGCGACGACAACGACGACGTCACCCTGTTCTGGAGCGTGCGCGTCGCGGAGATGAAGGCGGTGCGCGCGCGAGGCCTCGGCCCGCTCAAGGCCGAGCTCCTCGGCATCTGGCCCGAGCTCGCACCGCTGCTGGAGCCGCTGACATCGTTCGACCAGTTCTCCGACGCGACCTATCGCGACGTGGTGATGTCGGGCTTCCGCCGCGAGCGCGTCCTGTTCCTCGGCGATTGCGCGCACGGCATGTCGCCACAGCTCGGCATGGGCGCCAACCTCGCGCTGGCCGATGCGGCGACGCTCGCCGGCGCGCTGGCGCGCACGCCATCGCTCGACGCCGCGATCGCGCTCTTCGAGCAGACGCGCAAGCGCACGCTGTCGCTCTACAGCTTCGTCAGCCGCTGGCTGACACCGTTCTACCAGGGCGACCTGGTCGCGGCGGGCTGGCTGCGCGATCTGACCTTCGGCCCGGCCTGCGCCTTCCCGCCGACGCGGCGCGCGATGCTCACCATGCTGTCGGGCACGCGGCGGGATTGGTTCGAGACATTCCCCATCGCGGGCGACGGGCTACCGGAACTGCCGCTGGTCTGAGTGCGGCGCGAGCGCGCAGGACAAACACGCCAGGCTGTATTCGCGCCGATCGACACGACATGATAGGCAACAGCGGCTGAGTCGCGGCCGCCTCGGGGGCATGCGATGGACCTGTCGGACGCATTGTTGCTGGCGCGCATCCAGTTCGCGTTCACCGTCAGCTTCCACATCATCTTCCCCGCCTTCTCGATCGGCCTGGCGAGCTATCTCGCGGCGCTTGAAGGCCTGTGGCTGTTCACCGGGCGCCGCGTCTTCCTCGACCTGTTCAATTACTGGAAGAAGATCTTCGCCGTCGCCTTCGGCATGGGCGTCGTGTCCGGCCTGGTGATGAGCTACCAGTTCGGCACCAACTGGAGCGTCTTCTCCGACAAGATCGGCCCGGTGATCGGCCCGCTGATGGGCTACGAGGTGCTGTCGGCGTTCTTCCTCGAGGCCGGCTTCCTCGGCATCATGCTGTTCGGCCTCCATCGTGTCGGCCCACGCCTGCACTTCACCGCGACTCTGATGGTCGCCTTCGGCACCTTCCTCTCGGCGTTCTGGATCCTGTCGGCCAACAGCTGGATGCACACGCCGCAGGGTCACGCGATCAACGCCGCCGGCCAGTTCATTCCCGTCGACTGGATGAAGGTGATCTTCAACCCGTCCTTCCCCTATCGCCTCGTGCACATGCTGCTGGCGGCCTATCTCACGACCGCCTTCGTCGTCGGCGCGACCGGCGCCCTCCACCTGTTGCGCAACGCCAGGGATCCGGCGGCGCGCATGATGTTCTCGATGGCGATGTGGATGGCCGCGGTCGTGGCGCCGATCCAGGCCGTCGTCGGCGACCAGCACGGGCTCAACTCGCTCGAGCACCAGCCGGCGTAGATCGCGGCGATGGAGGGCCACTACGACACGCATGAAGGCGCGCCGCTGATCCTGTTCGGCATCCCCAACGACCGCGAGGAGCGCGTCGACTACAAGATCGAGATCCCACGCTTGGGCTCGCTGGTCCTGACGCACGACTGGAACGGCAAGGTGCGCGGGCTCAAGGAATGGCCGCGCGAGCAGCGGCCGCGCTCGCTGATCGTGTTCTGGAGCTTCCGGGTCATGGTCGGCGTCGGCCTGGCGATGATCGGACTCGGCCTGTGGACGCTCCTGCTGCGCTGGCGGCGCACGCTCTACGACGCGCCGTGGACGCATCGCGCGGCGGTGCTGATGGGGCCGGCGGGCTTCGTCGCCGTGCTGGCGGGCTGGATCACGACCGAGGTCGGCCGCCAGCCCTGGACGGTCTATGGCCTGCTGACGACGGCGCACTCGGTATCGCCGATCGATGCCGCCGCGGTCGGCTCCTCGCTGGTGGCGTTCATCGTCGTCTACTTCGCGCTGTTCGGCGCCGGCACCTTCTACATCCTGCGCCTGATGAACAGGGGCGTGGCGGCGGGCGCCGACGAATTGCCGCCCGACGAGCCGATCCGCGCCGCCGGCCTGATGCCGGCCCCGGCCATGAAGGAGTAGGTGCGATGGAACTCGACCTGCCTTTCATCTGGGCCGCGCTGATCGCCTTCGCCGTGCTGGCCTATGTGCTGCTCGACGGCTTCGACCTCGGCGTCGGCATCCTCTTCCCGTTCATGCCGGAGGAGAAACAGCGCGACGAGATGATGAACTCGGTCGCGCCGGTGTGGGACGGCAACGAGACCTGGCTGGTGCTGGGCGGCGGCGGCCTCTTCGCCGTCTTCCCGCTGGCCTATTCGGTGATCATGCCGGCGCTCTACGCGCCGCTGATCGCCATGCTGCTGGGGCTGATCTTCCGCGGCGTCGCCTTCGAGTTCCGCTTCAAGACGGTACGCGGCAAGTTCCTGTGGGACTGGGCCTTCGCCGGCGGCTCGACCATGGCGGCCTTCGCGCAGGGCATCGCGCTGGGCGCGCTGGTGCAGGGCATTCCCGTCGCCGACCGTGCCTATGCCGGCGGCTGGTGGGACTGGCTCACGCCCTTCAGCCTGCTGACCGGCGTGGCGCTGGTCGTGGGCTACGCCCTGCTCGGCTCGACCTGGCTGGTCTACAAGGCCGAGGGCGAGGTGCAGAAGCGCGCCTACAGCTTCGCCACCGTCGCCGCGGTCGGCACGCTGGTGCTGATCGCCGCGGTCAGCCTGTGGACGCCGTTCCTGCGCGACCTCTTCATGAAGCGCTGGTTCGGCTGGCCGCAGATCCTCTACACCGCGCCAGTGCCGCTGCTGGTGGCGGCCGCTGCGCTCGTGCTGCTCAAGGGCCTGCGCGACAGGCGTGAGCTCAGCCCGTTCCTCGCATCGCTCACGCTCTTCGTGCTGTGCTTCGCCGGGCTGGGCATCAGCTTCTATCCCTACATCGTGCCGACCTCGGTCACGATCTGGGATGCCGCCGGCCCCGATATCAGCCTGGGTTTCCTGCTGGTGGGTGCCGCCGTGCTGATCCCGCTGGTCCTCGCCTATACCGCGTATTCCTACTGGGTCTTCCGCGGCAAGGTGAACGCCAAGGGCGGCTACCATTGACCGCGCCCGCCTGGAAACGCTTGATGTGGTTCGTCGGCCTGTACTGCGCCAGCGTCGCGGTGCTGGGCGTCGTCGCCTTCGCGATCCGCCTGGCGCTACGCGGCTGAAGCGGGGAACAGCAGCGCCTTCTCGTCCTTCAGCCTGGCGATCTCGGCATCGCTGAAGCCGAACTCCTTCATCACCTCGAGCCCGTCGGCGCCGACGCGCGGAGCATGGCGGCGGTATTCGGTCTTGGTCTTCTCGAAATCCAGCGGCGAGGCGAAGGTCGTGATCCTGCCTTCGGTCGGATGCTCGCGCTCGGTGAAGAAGCCGGTGGCGTTGAGGTGCTCGTCCTCGAGCAGCTCCTCCAGGGTGTTGACGGGCATCGCCGGAATGTCGGCCTCGTCGAACAGCTTGAGCCATTCCTTGGTGGTGCGGAAACGCAGGACGTCGTCGAGCACCTGGTAGAGCTCGTCGAAATGCGCCGCGCGCTGGCGCTTGTCGACGAATTTCGGCTCCCTGGCGAGATCGGGGCGGTCGGCCAGCTCGAAGAAGCGCTCCCAGTGCCTGTCGGTATAGGGCAGCGCGCAGATGAAGCCGTCCTTGGTCGGGAACGGATGGCGGTATTTGTTGATGATGCGGTTGTAGCCCATCGTGCCGATCGGCGGATGGAAGGTGCGGCCGAAGAGATGGTCGGTGAGGAAGAACGACGCCAGCGTCTCCAGCATCGGCACCTCGATCATCTGCCCCTCGCCGCTCTGCGTGCGGTGGTAGAGCGCGCCGAGCACGGCGATGGCGAGATGCAGGCCGGTGGTCTTGTCGGCGATCAGGCTGGGCATGAATTTCGGCCGCAGCCCGTCGATGCGCGCCTGCAGCGAGGCGGCACCGCTGGCGCCCTGCACCAGATCGTCGAAGGCGGGCTTGTGGCCGTACGGGCCCTTGCGTTTGTAGCCCAGCGAGTAGGCGTAGATGATCCGGGGATTGATCTTCTTCAGGTCGTCGTAGCCCAGGCCCAGGCGCTCGATCGCCTGCGGCCGGCTGTTGTGGATGAAGATGTCGGCGGTCTCGACCATCTTCTTCACCACATCGAGCGCGGCGCGCTTCTTCAGGTCGAGGCAAATCGAGCGCTTGTTGCGCCCCGCCGCGATGTAGATCGGCCCCATGTCGGGCGAGCGGCCCTTGCCCGATACGCGCAGCAGATCGCCCTCCGGCGGCTCGATCTTGATCACGTCGGCGCCCATGTCGGCGAGATGCTGCGTCGCGAACGGCCCGAGCAGGACGGCCGTCATGTCGACGATCTTCACCCCGTGCAGCGGCCCCGGCATGTTTCCTCCCGTTGTTCGACAGCCGGGCGCATCTAGGGTCAGCGCCGTGGCCCGCGCAAGCGAAGGCGGTGCAAGGCCGCCCTGCCCCGCCTTCAGCCGTCGAGCGCGGCGATCATGCGGGTCCGCATCGCGGCATCCGCTGTCGCGCCGAAGCCGGCGCGCACGTTGTCGCGCGCGTGGTCGGGCCGGCCGGTGCCGGGGATGACGCAGGTCACGGCCGGGTGGCTCAGTGCGAATTTCAGCAGGATCTGCGCCCAGCTCGTGCAGCCGATCTCCGCCGCCCAGCCCGGCAACGGCTTCCGCATCATCTGCCGGATCAGCCCGCCGCCGCCGAAGGGCTGGTTGACGATGATGGCGATGCCGCGCTCGGCCGCCAGCGGCAGCAGGCGCCGCTCGGCCGCGCGGTCGTTGAGCGCATAATTGAGCTGCACGAAGTCCAGCGCCTCGGCCCGCATCACGGCCTCGAGCTCGTCATGCGCCGAGGCCTGGTAGTGCGTGACGCCGAGATAGCGCACGCGGCCCTCCGCCTTCCAGGCGCGCAGGGTGGCGAGCTGCGTGCGCCAGTCGACGAGGTTGTGCACCTGCATCAGCTCGATGCGCGGGCCGGTGCGCAGCAGCTCCATCGAGCGGCGCATCTGGTCGATGCCCGCCTGCCGGCCCTGCGTCCACACCTTGGTGGCGATGAAGGCCTTGTCGCGGGCGTTCGCCGCCGCCAGCACGGCGCCGGCCGCCTCTTCCGACGCGCCGTACATCGGCGAACTGTCGATCACCGAGCCGCCATTCTCGAACAGGATGCGCAGCACCTCGCCCAGGGGCGCTCGTTTCTCGGGCGGCAGGTCGAAGGTCTGCCAGGTGCCGATGCCGACCACCGGCAGCATCTCGCCGCTCGACGGAATGCGCCGACGCGCCATCGTCGCCTGCGCCAAGGCGCGCCCGCCCAGCGCCAGCGACAGCGCGCCGCCGGCCGCCGCCCGCAGCACGGAGGCGCGCGAGATCGTCACGTCGCCTTCGGCGGCCGGAACTGCTCGGGCACGCGCTCCAGGTCGGGCACGCGGAACACGCCCGAGGCGTTGAGCACGACCTCGCCGTCGCAGACCAGCTCGGTGCGGCAGAAGCAGAAATTGATCGTGCGGCGCGTGACGACGGCCTTGCCCTCGAGCCAGTGGCCGAGCCTGGCGCCGCGCACGAAGTCGCAGTTGAGCGTGATGGTCGGATGCGGCCACCGTATGCCGGTGACGAAGCCGCTGCCCACGCCCATGACCATGTCGGCGACGGTGACCAGCAGGCCGCCATGGGCGATGCCCATCGGATTGCCGTGCCGCTCGTCGAGCATCAGGCCGGCGCGAATGCCATCCGCCTCCGGCTTGATCAGCAGCGGACCTGAGAGCTGCACGAAGCGGTCGGGGACGGGGAACTCGACGAAGCCGTCGGGAATGCTCTTCACAGCACGCCTCCCGGCGCTTCCATCAGGCGCGTGACCGCCGCGCGCGCCGCGCCCTCGAACGGCCGGCCGCGGCCGCTCTGCTTGTCGACCGAGACCAGCACGACATGACCTGACGCGGCGCAGCGGCTTTCCTGGTCGAAGATCGCCTGGCCGACCACCAGCGAGGAGCGGCGCACCTCGATCAGCCGCGCGCCGGCGCGGATCGTGCCGGGATAGAACATCTGGCGCTTCAGATCGATCTCCATATGCGCCACGACCACGTCGGCGCCGGTCAGCACGCGCAGGCCCTTGAGCTGCTCCGAGAGATAGCGGATGCGCGCGTTCTCGAAGAACACCATGAAGGCCACGTTGTTGATGTGGCCGTTGGCGTCGACGTCGGCGAAACGCAGATGCTCGGTGGTGAGGAAACCGAAGGACTTGATGTCGGCGAGATCGATCGGCGGCGGTACGGCTACGTTCATCAAGCTCAGCCCTTCACGAATTCCACGCAGACGCCGGTCGCGTCCTTCGCCGAGACGATGATGCGACCGTCGGCCGGATGCGCATAGGCGAGCCCGTTGGCCGACAGGAGCGCCGCGGTCGCCATCGGATCGGCCACCGCGAAGCGCAGCAGCGCCGGATGATCGTCGCTGCGGCCCGGCTTCACGCCGGGATGGCGTTGCTCGAAACGCGCGCGGGTCATGAAGCGGATCGGCGTGCCGCCGCTCTCGACCAGCAGATCGCTGTCCTCGCGCTTCACCGACGACGCGCCGAAGACGCGCCTGACGTAGTCCTCGTCGAGGAACGGGTTCTCGGCGATCACGATGGCGCCGGCCAGCGCCTTCACGCCGTTGGGATGCTGCGCCCATTCCGGGCGATAGACGAATTGCGGCGTGCGATGCTCGCAGACGAAATACCCCAGCAGCTTCGCGCGCTTCGTCCCGAGACGCACCGTGCGGAAGGCCGCGCGCTCCTTGCGGCCGGAGATCTCGACCTCGCGATCGAACTCCAGCACCGGGTCGGGCTGCAGGCCGGCGTCGGCCCAGGCCTTGTGCGCGACGTCGGCGCTGTCGGTGCGCAGCGCGGCGTTGGCCAGTCCCTCGCCGCTCTTCGCCAGCATCTCGCGGCGCGAGGCGTTGAACTCGTTGGGCTCGACCACGCCGATCAGCTCGAAATAGTTGTCGCCGAAGATCATCAGGTGGTTGGCGGTGCCCAGCCGCGTATGGAAGCCGCGCGGCTGCACGGCGAAGCCCAGGCGCTTCCACGCCGTCTCGGCCTGGCCGATGTCCTTGACCACGACGACCACGTGGTCGATGCCCTTCACCGCCTCCGCCATCCCACTCTCTCCCGCGCCCGCCGGCTTCCTGCGGATGAACTCGCGACCCTGCATGGTCAGCGCCAGCTCGCCGCGCTGGTTGAAGGCCTCGTAGTTCTTGAACACCAGGCCGACATCGGCACGGCTCGACAGGGGCTTCTTCTCGACGATCTTCACGCTCGCGGTCAACCGGTCGCCCGGCCGCACCGGACGATGCCAGCGTATGTCGTGCAGGCCGGCGCCGCCCATGCTGGTCTCGGGATGGCCGAAATTGTCGACCAGCAGGCGCATCATCGCCGAGCAGATGTGCCAGCCGCTGGCGATCAGCCCGCCGAACATCGAGGTCTTCGCGGCATCGCGATCGACATGGAAGGGCTGCGGATCGAACTGCCGGCCGAATTCGACGATCGCCTCCTCGGTGAAATCGTAGACGCCGATCGGGTAGACGCGGCCGAGCTCGAGCTCTTCCCAGTAGCGCAGCGGACCGGGCATGCGATCAGCCTGCCGGGCGCCGTCGTATGAGGTTGGTGGCCTTCATCGTCACCACGGTCTCGCCGTGCTGGTTGACGGCGTTCCAGTCGTAGGACACCAGGCCCATGAACGGCTTGCTCGCCGAGGGGCGCTTGCTGGTCACGGTGAGGGACGCGGTGATCGTATCGCCGGCGCGTACCGGCCGCGGCCAGCGCACCTCGTCGATGCCGGGCGAGCCGAGGCTGGTCTCGGGATGCAGGAAATTGTCGGCCAGCAGACGCATCGAGGCCGAGCAGGTGTGCCAGCCGCTGGCGATGATGCCGCCGAACATCGAAGCCTTCGCCGCCTCGCGATCGACGTGGAACGGCTGCGGATCGAACTGCCGCGCGAAGGCGACGATCTCCTCCTCGCTCAGCGTCATGCTGCCGAGCGCGTAGCTTTGCCCGACCTCGAGATCTTCCCAGTAGCGCAACGGGGCCATCACATCTCCATCACCGCGCGACGGGCCGCTCCGCGCGGCGCGTCAGCCACCACAGGGTGATCGCCGCCACGGTCACGGCTGCCAGCCATGCGGTATCGCTGCCCAGCAGCCTGTCGTTGCCCCAGCCATGGATCCCGGTCAGCAGCACGATACGCGGGTCGAGATAGGTGAACAGCAGCCACGCGAGCGTGACGCCGACGATCGCCGCGAGCAGCGTGCCGATCCACAACGCCGCCTGGCGCAAGGCGGCGGCGAGGCCGACGGCAAGAAGCTGGCCCACCACGAAAACCGTCGTGGAGGCGAAGGCGAACTGATGCTGGAGGCCCACGAACCACAACACGGTCGTCACCGCGAGCAGCAGGCTGAAGCCCGACCCGATGGCCCGGAACGCGAAGACCCGCACGCTCAGCACCGTCACGGCATAGGTCGCGCCCAGGACAGCGCCGAAGACGAGATCCTGCAGGACCTGGTCCGACGACGGCAGGTCGATCGACGCAATGGCGCCCAGCACGAACGCCAGGCCGGTCAGCGCGACGGCAACGGAGCGGGCGGCGCGTGACCCGTCGGGTCGCGCGTGGCCCACGAAGGCATCGTAGCGCTCGCTCTGGTCGCTCACCGCTTTACCTCACCGCGGGCGATCATCGTCGAGGCGGCGACCAATCGCAATGACCGCCCCGTTACAGTCCAACGACGGCGGGCAGACCGGCGATGTCGCTGATCTCGACGTACCCATAATGCGGATTGGCCGGTTCATGGCCGCGATTGACCCAGACCTTGCTGCGGATGCCCAGATCGTGGGCCGACATCAGGTCGTAGCGGAACGAGGACGAGCAATGCAGCACGTCCAGCGGCCCGCAGCCCAGCCGGTCGAGCATGTATTCGAAGGCACGCAGCCGCGGCTTGTAGGCGCGGGCCTGCTCGGCGGTGAAGACGGCATGGAACGGCGCGCCCAGTTTCTCGACGTTGGACATGATCTGCGAATCCGCGGCGTTCGACAGGACCACCAGCGGGAATTCCTTCGCCACCGCCGCGAGCGCCCCGGGCACGTCGGCGTGCGGCCCCCAGCCGGGTATGCGCTCGTAGACGGCACGGGCCTGCGCGGGTTGGAACGCTACGGCGTTGCGACGGCAGGCGCGCTCCAGCGCATTGTGGATCACCTGGTCGTAGGGCTTCCAGTCGCCCAGGATCTCGTCGAACCGATAGGCGGCGAAGTCGGCGATGACGCGCGCCATGCCCGCCTCATCGAGCGAGTGACCGAGCACGTCGCGCGCCGCGTCGGCCATGCGGAAGTCGATCAGCGTGCCGTAGCAGTCGAAGGTGATGTACTTGGGCCGCAAACGGCTCATGGCGGTCGGTCCCCGGGACGGCGGAATGCCTCACCTTGGCCGGCGAAACCCTTGAGTCGCAACGGCCGCATGACCGTTTTGCGACGCAGCATGCGCGTTGACAGGCGAAACGCGGCCCCTAATATGCGCGTTGTTCAGACACAGGGGCTGGATGCGTCCGCCAGAGACGGACCCGCCCCTGCCGCCGAGCCCGGGCAAGGCGCCCGCTGACGGCGGATTATTCCGGAATATCAATGACTTTCGACGCGTTGGGGCTGAGCCCCGAAGTTCTCAAGGCGGTGGCCGAGACGGGCTACACCACGCCCACGCCGATCCAGGAACAGGCCATTCCATACGTCCTCATGGGACGTGACGTCCTGGGTTGCGCCCAGACCGGCACCGGCAAGACCGCCGGTTTCACCCTGCCGATGATCGACATCCTGGCTGCCGGCCGCGCCCGCGCCCGCATGCCGCGCTCGCTGATCCTCGAGCCGACCCGCGAGCTCGCCGCCCAGGTGGCC
>CAYNOF010000440.1:0-6120 GCA_964398335.1 uncultured Rhizobiaceae bacterium | reverse complement strand
GCTCAGCGAGCGCCCTGCCCTTTCGGACGCCGCGTCAGGACACGAATTCCCGGCGGTTGTAATCGTACACGACCCGGCCGTAGGGCAGCGTCAGGTCGGCGAGGCAGTGATGGGCGCCCACGATGCGGCGCACCGGCAGATCCGCCACGGGCGCCTTGACGTGCGGCACGAGGTGCAGCCGGCCCGGGCCGGCCCACGAGCCCTTGACGTTGATGTTCGAGACGTTGATGCCCACGAGCTGGCAGATCTCCGACCGGCCGTCGACGCCGGGGATGATCTTGAGGTTGACCTGGTTCTTGGACAGGGTCGCGGTCGTGCGCTCGACGTTGCCGGCCATGGTCTCGTGCTTGTAGCCCATGGTGCCCATGGCCACGAGCTGGCCGGCATATTCGAGCGTGCCGGTCAGCGTGTCCTTGACGATCTCGAGCTTGGGATGCGCGTATTTCTTGGGGAAGCCCCAGATCTCGCGGCCCGCGGCGATCGGCGGGTCGTCGTCGAGATACATCTGGGCCACGAAGTTCATGTCCTCGCCGTGATAGCGGCAGGGAATCACCAGGCCCGATTCGGTGTAGCTGCCGAAGCCCGAGCTGTCGGGCATGCGGATCCACTCATAGTGCACCAGCGGCGTGTCGATCGGCTCGAGCGGCTCGGGCAGTTCCTCACGCACGATGGCCGCATCAGTCTCGTAGGTGATCACCATGTACTCGCGACTGACGAAGCGGTACGGGCCCGCCGGATAGCTCGGGCTGGTGCCCGGCATCGACGGCAGGCGCAGGATGTCTTCCTTGCGCATGTTGGCTCCCCCAGCTCGATCTTCAGTGCGCGGTCCAGCCGCCATCGACCGGCAGCGCGGTGCCGGTGATCGACTTCGCCGCGTCGGTGGCGAGGAAGACCGCGAGCGCCGACAGCTCGTCGGTCTCGACGAAGCGGTGCGTCGGCTGCGCCGCCAGCAGCACGTCGCGCACCACGGCTTCCTCGGTGATGCCGCGCGCCTTGGCCTGCTCGGGGATCTGCTTCTGCACCAGCGGCGTCATCACGTAGCCCGGGCAGATCGCGTTGGCGGTGATGCCGTGCTCGGCGACCTCGAGCGCCACGGTGCGGGTGAGGCCGAGGATGCCGTGCTTGGCCGCGACATAGGCCGACTTGAACGGCGAGGCGACCAGCGCGTGCGCCGAGGCGATGTTGATGATACGGCCCCAGCTCTTGCGCTTCATCGCCGGCAACGCCAGGCGGATGGCGTGGAACGCGCCCGACAGGTTGATGGCGAGGATCGCATCCCATTTCTCGGGCGGGAACTCGTCGATCGGCGCCACGTACTGGATGCCGGCGTTGTTGACGAGGATATCGACGCCGCCGAACTCGGCATCGGCGAAGGCCATCATCTCGGCGATGCTGGACGGCTTGCTGATGTCGGCGGCCTGATAGGTGACCCGCACATTGTGCGTGCGCGCCAGGCGATCGCGCAGCGCTTCGATCGCGGCGGCCTCGCCGAAGCCGTTCAGGATCAGGTTGGCGCCCTCGTGCGCCATCGCTTCGGCGATTCCCAGCCCGATGCCGCTGGTTGAACCGGTCACGAGCGCGGTCTTGCCCGATAGCATCGTCATCTCCATGTCAGCTTGCCAAAAATGAAGTGGCGTGAAGGCGCGTGCCGCCGGCCTTACGCCCGCACGGTGACTCGGCTGTGACGCGTTGCGTCATCGACGCACGCAACAAAAACGGCACATCTTCTGCATACGGTGCGATTGCCTACGGTGCGCCTGCATACGGTGTGCCAATGCGGTCGAGCGGTTGACCGGGGGAGCAAGCCGACATGGATGGATCGACCACGCCGAAGCCCGTCATAGCGTCAACCAGCCGGTGGCGGCCGGAGCGCTGCAGTCGAGTGGCGCTGGTGCTGCAGGGCGGCGGCGCGCTCGGCGCCTATCAGGCCGGCGTCTATCAGGCGCTGCACGAAGCCGGCATCGATCTCGACTGGGTCTCGGGCGTGTCGATCGGCGCGATCAACAGCGCCATCATCGCCGGCAACCGGCCGGAGCATCGGCTCGAGCGCCTGCGCACCTTCTGGGAGCGCATCACATCGCGCACCGTCTGGCAGTACACGCCGGAGGGCGACATCTACCGTCGCATGCGCAACACCTACAGCGCGTTCCTGACCATGACCCTGGGTCAGCCGGGCTTCTTCGCACCGCGCAAGAACAATCCGTGGCTCGAGCCGGCCGGCGCCTCGGGTGCCACGAGCTTCTACGAGAGCGCGCAGCTGCGCGAGACGCTGCTGGAGCTGGTCGACTTCTCGCTGATCAACGACCATGGCTGCCGCTTCTCGGTCGGTGCCGTGAACGTGCGGTCGGGCAATTTCATCTATTTCGACAATCGCGATGTCGTCATCACGCCGGAGCACATCATGGCCAGCGGCGCGCTGCCGCCGGCGCTGCCGATGGTGAAGATCGGCACGGATTTCTTCTGGGACGGCGGCATCGTCTCCAACACGCCGCTGCAGTACCTCCTCGAGCAGGACAACAGCTCGAACACATTGGTCTTCCAGGTCGACCTGTTCAACGCGCGCGGCGATCTGCCGCGCGACATGGCCGACGTGATGTCGCGCCACAAGGACATCATGTATTCGTCGCGTACGCGCTACACGACCGACGTCTATCGCCAGCTGCACGAGATGAAGACGCAGCTCTACCAGGCATTGGCGAAGATCCCCGAGGCCGAGCTCACCACGCAGCAGCGCAAGATGAAGCAGGAGCTGGCCGATTTGCCGGAGATCACCATCCTGCACCTGATCTACCAGCAGAAGGCCTACGAGGGCCACGCCAAGGACTACGAGTTCTCCGGCACCTCGATGCGCGAGCACTGGCAGAGCGGCTACGAGGACACGCGCCGCACCTTGGGCCGCAAGGACTGGCTGGAGATGCCGCCCGACGGCGTCAGCATCGTCGTGCACGACGTGCATCGCGAGGACGATCGCTAGCCGGTCGTGCTAGGGAGGTCCCGTGAGTACGGAGCTTCCCTGATGGCCAGATACCCCAGTGTGATCCTGCGCGCCGGCGAGGACCGGCGGCTGCGCCATGGCCATCCCTGGGCCTTCTCCAACGAAGTGCTGATGAACCCCGAGACCAAGGCGATCACGCCGGGCTCGCCGGTGATCCTGCGCGCCGCCGGCGGCGACGCGCTGGGCGTCGGCACATTCAACCCGCATTCGCTGATTGCCGCGCGGCTGTTCAGCCGCGATGGCGAGGCCAGGATCGACCAGGCACTGATCGAGGACCGGCTGGCCGCGGCGCTGGCGCTGCGCACGCGACTCTACGCCGGCGTGCCGCATTACCGCCTGGTGCATGCCGAGGCCGACGGGCTGCCCGGGCTGATCGTCGATCGCTATGGCGATATCGTCGTGGCCCAGCTCAATACGGCGGGCTGGGAGGCATTGACCGATGCGCTGGTTGCCGCGCTCGACTCCGTGCTCGCGCCCTCGGCGATCCTGCTGAAGAACGACTCGCCGACGCGTGCCTTCGAGGGCCTGCCGCTGGAGACGAAGATCGCCAAAGGCGAGATCGCCGGCCCGCTCGACGTGATGGAGAACGGCGCGCGCTTCATCTGCGATCCGGCGGGCGGCCAGAAGACCGGCTGGTTCTTCGACCAGCGCGACAACCGTGCCATGGTGGCGCACTTCGCCCAGGGCGCGCGGATGCTCGATGCCTACACCTATGCCGGCGGCTTCGGCGTGCTGGCCGCGGTCGAGGGCGCCGCCGAGGTGATCCTGATCGACAGCTCGGCGCACGCGCTGGAGCTGGCGAAGCAGGCGGCGTCGCTGAACCAGGTCGACTCGCGCGTCGAGACCCGCAAGGCCGATGTGTTCGACGAGCTCGACCGTCTGGCGTCGAAGGGCGAGCGCTTCGACGTCGTCGTCGCCGACCCGCCGGCCTTCGTGAAGAGCCGCAAGGACATCAAGGCCGGCGCGCAGGGCTATCGCAAGCTGGCGCGACAGGCCGCGACTTTGGTGGCGCCGGGCGGATTGCTGTTCATCGCCTCGTGCTCGCACCTGATGTCGCCGCCGGACTTCGCCGAGCAGGTGCGGCGCGGCCTGCACGACGCCAAGCGCGAAGCGCGCATCCTGCGCTCGAGCGGCGCCGGCATGGATCATCCGGTGCATCCCGGCCTGCCCGAGACGGCCTATCTCAAGGGTCTGTTCCTTCAGGTGGGCTGACGGATCCCACGTCGGGCCGCTCGGCGCGGGATCGTGAAGCGGAAGGTCGCGCCGGCCGCGCCGTTCGACACCAGCACGATGTCGCCGCCATGCGCGAGCACGAGATCGCGCACGATGGTCAGGCCCAGGCCCGAGCCGCCTGGCCGGCCGCCGCGCGCGAAGGGCTGGAACAACCGTGCCTGGAGATCCGCCGGCACGCCCGGCCCGTCGTCGATGACGTCGACCGTGGTCGCCTCCGGCGATTGGTCGGCCCGCACGGTGACGCATTGCGCGCCGGCGTCGAAGGCGTTGCGGCCGAGGTTGAACAGGATGCGGAACAGCAGCGAGCGATCGGCCATCACCTGGTGATCATCCGCCAGCTCGACGCGCCAGTCGTGCGCGGCGTTGGGTTCGCTGCGCTCGGCCTGCTCTATCAGCGCGACACCGACATCGTCGGCGACGTGGGCGAGGTCGACCGGCGCCAGCTTCGGCACCGGCCGGTCGCGCGCATAGTCGAGGGTATCGCCGCACAGGCGCACGGCGCGGTCGATCGAGCCCAGCATCATCGGCGCGACCTCGCGCACCTTGGGATCGTCGCTGCGCGCCAGCCGGTCGGAGACCAGCTGGGCGGTGGCGAGCATGTTGCGCAGATCGTGGTTGATCTTGCTCATCGCCGTGCCGAGCTCGGCCAGCCGCGTCTTCTGCCGCAGCGCCGCGCGCAGCTCGCGCTGCAGGTTCTCGAATTCGCGGTCGACGACGCCGATCTCGTCCTCGCGCGGCTTGGGCGCGCGGATCGCCTGTTCGTCCTCGGGCGCCTGGCGGAACGCGGTCATGTCGCGCGCCACGCTTTGCAGCGGCCGCACGATCAGCCAGCGCAGGCCGAGATAGAGCAGCACGGCGGTGAACAGCGAGATGAGGATCGACAGGAGCAGGATGCGCTGCGTATAGGCGTGCATCTGCAGCCGCATCGGCAGCTCGTCGATCATGATGTAGACGCGCGCGGTGGGCATCCGCAGCGAGCGGCCGCCGACGCGGATTTCGTAGTTGCCCGAGCGCACCATCGCCTCCAGCGCGTCCCAGATCAGCTCGGGTACCATCGCATCGACCAGCTCGAAGGTCTGGCGCGGCTCCGGCGGCATCTGCGGGATCAGCGCCCGCTTGGGCTTGCCCGGCTCGATCAGCACCACGCCGTCGACGCGGGCATGGTCGAGCAGCATGCGAGTGAGCTTCTCGTCGATCATGTTGTCGGGCGTGGCGTCGAGCGCCAGGGTGGCGAGCGCGCCGGTCTCGATCAGGTTCTCGAGGTAGTTCAGCCGGAAGCGCGCGATCGAGGGCAGGAAGATCGCCACCTCCGCGGTCATCACCGCGAGGATCACCAACGCCAGGATGCGCGGCGACAGGCCGAAGCTCCAGCGCCGCTTCGGCGTCCCGGATACGGCAGGCGCCGGCGATGTCTCCACGCGCGACATGCGCGGCAACCTAGCGGATGCCGCGCCCCCTGCCCAGCTTGCGGCCGCCTCAGGCGGCCTGCCGCAGGTCCCCTTCCCTCAGATAGTCGACCAGCACGTGACCGGCCGGCAGGGTCAGGTCGGCGACGAAGTGCCGTCCGCCGACGATGCGCCGGACCGGCAGGTCGGCCACCGGGGCGTTGACATGCGGCACGAGGTCGAGCCGCGCCGGGCCGGTCCACGAGCCCTTCACCGTGACGTCGGTGAGCTCGACGCCGACCAGCTGGGCGATCGCCGGGCCGCCGTCGACGTCGGGGATGATCTTCAGCAGGCATTGCAGCTTGCGCAGGGCCGCCTCGGTCCTGGTCAGCTCGCGCGCGTAGAGGGCATGCTTGTAGGCCATGGTGCCGGTGGCCACGCGCTGGCCGGCATAGTCGAGCGCGCCGGTCAGCGTGTCCTTGGCGATCGCCAGCTTCGGGTGGGCGT
>CAYNOF010000439.1:0-4858 GCA_964398335.1 uncultured Rhizobiaceae bacterium | reverse complement strand
ACCTGCACTACGGCGACCTGACCGACGGCACCAGCCTTCGCCAGGTGCTGGAAACCGTGCAGCCCCGGGAGATCTACAATCTCGGGGCGCAGAGCCATGTGCGCGTGTCGTTCCAGGTGCCGGAATACACGGCCGAGACGGTGGCGATGGGAACCCTGCGGCTGCTGGAGGCGGCGCGCGACTATGTCGAGCGCCGCGGTCATCCCGTCAGGATCTACCAGGCCGGCTCGTCGGAAATGTACGGCACCGCCCCGCCGCCGCAGGACGAGCGCACGCCGTTTCATCCCCGCAGCCCCTATGGCGTGAGCAAGGCCTCGGCGCACTGGTACGCGGTGAACTATCGCGAGGCCTATGGCCTGTTCATCTGCAACGGCATTCTCTTCAATCACGAAAGCCCGCGGCGCGGCGAGACCTTCGTGACCCGCAAGGTCACGCGCGCCGCCACGCGCATCAAGCTCGGGCTGCAGGACAGGCTCTATCTCGGCAACCTCGACGCGCGGCGCGATTGGGGCTTCGCCGGCGATTACGTCGAGGCGATGTGGCGCATGCTGCAGCAGGACGAGCCGGACGACTTCGTCATCGCGACGGGCGAGTCCCACAGCGTGCGGGAGTTCGTCGAGCTGGCCTTTGGCGAGCTGGGACTCGACTGGTCGAGGCACGTCGAGATCGACCCGCGCTATTTCCGTCCGAGCGAGGTCGATCACCTGCGGGGCGACAGCGCCAAGGCGCGCGCGGTGCTGGGATGGACACCGAAGACCAGTTTCGCCGAGCTGGTGAAGATGATGGTCGCCGGCGATCTCGATCTCGCGCGGCAGGAACTGGCGCTCAAGGAATTCGGCCAGCAGGGACCGCAGCGGGGCGCTGCCCAGCGATGAGGCTGCAACGATGACGGGGACATACTCGCTTGCCGGCAAGACGGTGTATGTCGCCGGCCACACCGGCATGGTCGGCGGTGCGCTGCTGCGGCGGCTGGCGCGCGAGTCCTGCACGGTGGTGACGGCGACCCGGGCCGAAGTCGATCTGCGCAACCAGGCGGCCGTTTTCGACTGGATGCAGCGGGCTCGTCCCGATTGTGTGATCGTCGCGGCCGCGACCGTGGGCGGCATTCTCGCCAATTCCACGCGCCCGGCGGAGTTCCTCTACGACAACCTCGCCATGGGCGCCAACCTGATCGAGGCGGCGCGCCTCGCGAAGGTCGAGAAGCTGCTCTATCTGGGCTCCACCTGCATCTATCCGCGCCTGGCGCCGCAGCCGATCGTCGAGGAGTCGTTGCTGACCGGGCCGCTGGAGCCGACCAACGAGTGGTACGCCATCGCCAAGATCGCCAGCCTCAAGCTATGCGCCGCCTATCGCCGCCAGTACGGCTGCGACTTCATCGCGGCGCAGCCCACGAACCTCTACGGCCCGGGCGACAACTTCAATCTCACGACTTCTCACGTCATTCCCGCGCTGATGGCGAAGATCCACGCGGCCAGGATGAGCCAAGCGCCTTCAGTGGAGCTGTGGGGCACGGGAACACCGCTGCGCGAGTTCCTCCATGTCGATGATCTCGCCGATGCGCTGGTCTTCCTGGTGAACCACTATTCCGACGAGCTGCACCTCAACATCGGCACGGGAGAAGAGATCTCGATCGGCGATCTGGCCTCGACCCTCGCCGAAGTGATCGGCTATCGCGGCACGTTCCGCTATGACCGCAGCAAGCCGGACGGCACGCCGCGCAAGCTGGTCGACGTCACCCGGCTCCAGTCCATGGGCTGGCGCGCCTCGACCGCGCTGCGCGATGGCCTGGCGAGCACCTACGCCTGGTACCTGCAGCACGTCGGCGCCGACATCCGCGCGTGAGCGTCAGTTGCCCTTCTTGCTGATGTTCCAGAACACCGCGGCCGGGCCCTGCAGCCAGCCCTCGACCACGCCTTTGCGGTAGGCGCCGAAGGCCTTGTACTGGCCGACGACGAGATAGGTGGCCTGCTCCATCACGCGGTCCTGGATCTTGAACGCCAGCTCCTTCTTGGCCGCATCGTCGGTGGCGCGCGAGTAGTCGGCGCGCAGCTTCTCGATGACCTCGTCGCAGGGCCAGCCGAACCACGCCTTGTCGCAGCCGCCGTTGGTGAACGAGTTGGCGACCGGATTGGAGGCGTCGACCGCCACCGTGGTGGTGAAGAACATGTTCCAGCCGCCCTGCGCCGGCGGATCCTTCTTGGCGCGGCGCGCGACCACCGACTGCCAGTCCATCGACTGCATGTCGACCTTGAAGCCGACCCGCTCGAGCTGCGCCTTGGCCACCGGCGACAGGCGGTTGGAGGACTGCAGGTCGGTCTGATGCATCAGCACCACGGGCGTGCCGTCGTAGCCCGCCTCCTTGAGCAGCGCGCGCGCCTTCTCGAGGTCGGGCTTGAGCAGCAGGTCGCCGTAGGTCTTGCTGTTGGGATTGCCGCAGGTCAGCGGCGCATTGCACTCGAAGTAGATGTCCTTGTCGCCGACCTGGGCCTCGAGATAGTCGCTCTGCGCCGTGGCGTAGAACGCCGCCAGCCGGATCTTCTGGTTGTTGAACGGCGGATAGAGGTGGTTGAAGCGGCCGATGATCTGGCTGCCCGCCGGGTTCCAGCCGTAGAGCGCGATGTTCTTGTCCTTCTGCAGGACCGGGAACAGGTCGGGCGGCGGCGCCTCGATCATGTCGACCTCGCCGGCGATCAGCGCGTTGACCGCGGTCAGCGGATCGGGGATCGCCACCCATTCGACGCGGTCGACCTTGACCACCTTGCCGCCGGCCATGCCCGAGGGCGGCTCGTTGCGCGGCTTGTACTTGGGGTTCTTGAGGTAGACGACCTTGTCACCCGGCTTCCACTCCTTGCTGCTGAAGATGAAGGGACCGGAACCGGTGTAGTCCTTGATCTGCTCGTTCGACGGCGTCGCCGCGACGCGCGCCGGCATGATGAAGGGCACCGCCGAGCTGGGCTTGCTCAGGGTCTCGAGCACCAGGCCGTAGGGTTCCTTCAGCACCAGCTTGAAGCTCTTGGCGTCGATCGGCGTGATCTCGGCGACGCGCGTCCACATCTGCTGGGCCATGGTGTCACGCTCCGCCCAGCGCTTGAGCGAGGCGACGACGTCGGTGGAGGTCACCGGCTGGCCGTCGTGGAACTCCAGCCCGTCGCGCAGGGTGAAGGTCCAGGTGAGCTTGTCGTCGCTCACCGTCCACCTGTCGGCCATCTGCGGCCGGATCGTCTGCTTCTCGTCCTGGGCCAGCAGCGTGTCGTAGATCAGGTAGCCGTGGTTGCGCGTGATGTAGGCGGTGGTCCAGATCGGATCGAGGATCTTCAGGTCCGAATGCGCCACCACGCGCAGGGTCGTCTCCGCCTGCGCCGCCGTTGCCGCGAGCGCCAGCGCCACTGCGCCGATCGCCGCCGATTTTGCCATCTTGCCGATGAACGACATGGTCCGCCTCCCGTCGTCAGAGCCGATGTCACGATATCAGGCCATGGCCCGATGCCAAATCGCTTGCACACCCCATGCCGCGGCCGCAGGCTCGGGGCCATCGGAACCCGGAGGAACCATGGCGACGATGGGCGTCTATCGCTATCCACACATGGACCAGGTGGTGTTCGGCAAGCCCTGCGCCGAGGCGCTGGCCGAGGAGACCGCGCGCATCGGCGCCAACAAGGTCTTCATCGTTGCCAGCGGCACGCTGAACCGCACGACCGACGTGGTGAAGACCATGGTCGGCAGGCTCGGCAACCGCCACGCCGGCACCTGGGACCGCATCGCCGCCCACACGCCGCGCACCGATTGCGTCGCGGCGGCCAACGCCGCGCGCGACGCGGGCGCGGACCTGATCGCCACGGTGGGCGGCGGCTCGGTGACCGACGCCGGCAAGATGATCCAGCTCTGTCTGGCCAACGACGTGACCCGGCCGGAGCAGCTCGACGACTACAAGCGCGTCACCAACGCCGATCCGCCGACGCGCAAGCCGGTGAAGGCGCCCACCGTGCGCCAGGTCGCGGTGCCGACCACGCTGTCGGCCGGCGAGTTCAACGCCGGCGCCGGCTGCACCGACACCGCGACCCGGAAGAAGGAATCGTACTTCCACCCGCTGCACGTGCCGCGCGTGGTGATCCTCGATCCGGCGGCCACGGTGCACACGCCGCTGTGGCTGTTCCTGTCGAGCGGCATCCGCGCCGTGGATCATGCCGCCGAGGACATCTGCTCGCCGCGCTGCAACGCCTATTCGGAAGCCGCCGACATCCACGCGCTGAAGCTGCTGAGCCGTGGCCTGCGCGGCGTGAAGGCCGATGAATCCGACATGGCGGCGCGGCTCGATTGCCTGATGGGCATGTGGCTGTCGGTGGTCGGCTCGCAGGCCGGCGTCGACAAGGGTGCCAGCCACGCCATCGGCCATATCCTCGGCGGCACCGCCGGCGTGCCGCATGGCTACACCTCGTGCGTGATGCTGCCCTACGTGATGCGCTGGAACAAATCGGTGAACGCCGAGCGCCAGGCGGTGATCAGCGAGGCGCTGGGCCGTCCCGGCGCCGATGCCGGCGATGCGCTGCATGAGCTGATCAGCGGGCTCGGCCTGCCGCGCACCTTGAAGGAAGTCGGCGTCGGCCCCGAGCAGTTCGACCTGCTGGCCGAGAACACGATGCACGATCGCTGGACCTACACCAACCCGCGCAAGGTCAACGGGCCCGGCGACATCAAGACGATCCTCGAGATGGCGGCCTGACGCGACGAAGCCCCGGCGGTGATCGCCGGGGCTTCGTGCAGTCAGGTCACGCGGCTAGTAGATCGGCTGACGCCTGTAGCCGGTGGGGTAGGAGCGCCGGTCGGGCGAGGCGCCCGGACCGCCGCGCGGGCCTGGCGG
>CAYNOF010000438.1:0-2542 GCA_964398335.1 uncultured Rhizobiaceae bacterium | reverse complement strand
ACCCAGCGGTCGCGCGGGATGCCCAGCACCTTGGCCTGGCCGACCGAGGTCATGACGATCGCCGCCGCCTGGTCGACCAGTGCGTTGGAGTTCATCAGGCGCGGATAGGGAAACGCGATGAAGCGGTTCTCGGCGTCGACGGTGGCGATCTGCTCGGCGCTGTAGCCTTCGCGCCGCGTCGCCAGCGGATTGGCCTTGGCGACCCTGGCGAAGCCCGCGAACAGCCGGCCCAGCGACAGCATGTGGTCGGGCAGCGAGCGGCCGGCGGCGCCGCGGATCGCGTTCTCGATCATCGGGTAGAAGTAGATCGCCGCGTTCAGGCCGTGACGCTCTTCCTCGGCGCTGTAGCCCAGCCGGTCGTCGCCGATGCGCTTCGGCTCGCCGCCGGGAGACTCGTTCCAGTCCAGCGTCATCTTCTCCTTGCGGCCGATGGCGTTGGTGCGCATCAGCTCGGCGCCGCAGACCAGCGCCGCGCGGATCTCGCCTTTGGTGATCTGCTCGGCGAACTTGTTGACCATGTACTGGGGCATGTTGCCGCCGACATGGGCGTAATAGAGGTCGCGCACGTTGGTCGCGCCGATGCGGTTCGCGACGCTGCGCGGCGGATTGTCCGAACGGCCGAAGGGCGAGGAGAAGCGCGGGCTGTAGTCGGTGAAGAGCGGCAATGCGACGAGGGAGTCCAGCGTCGCGGCCAATGCCGCCGCCCCCTTGGCCGCGCGCGCATCGTCGAGCGCCAGCTGTGCCGCTTCCGCCATGAAGGCCGAGGGCGAGCGTGCGCTGGTCGGCTTCGACGTCGTGTCGGTGATCTGGCCGCTGCCGATCAGGATCGGCGTGTTGTCCTGCACCTTGGCGAGATCGTCGCTGCTCATGGGCGTGTCCTCCGTGCGACCGATATAGCATCGCTGGCGCGGGGCCGGCCGTGCTTGACCCACGCCCGTATCGCTCTACGATCCGGCCAACCCTGTTCACGTCCCGGAGCGTTCCATGCCCGTCATCAACCGCCTCGCCGATTTCCACGAAGAGATGACGGAATGGCGCCACGACATCCACAGCCACCCCGAGACCGCCTTCGAGGAGGTGCGCACGGCCGAGGTCGTCGCCAGGAAGCTTGAATCCTGGGGCATCGAGGTGCATCGCGGCCTGGCCAAGACCGGCGTGATCGGCACCCTGCGCTCGGGCACGTCGGGCCGCTCGATCGGCTTGCGCGCCGACATGGATGCGCTCGACGTGCACGAGACCAACAAGTTCGGCCATGCCTCGACCATCGCCGGCAAGATGCACGCCTGCGGCCATGACGGGCATACCTGCATGCTGCTGGGCGCCGCGAAGTACCTCGCCGAGACGCGCAATTTCGACGGCACGGTGCACTTCATCTTCCAGCCGGCCGAGGAGAACGAGGGTGGCGGCCGGGTGATGGTCGAGGAGGGGCTGTTCGACAAGTTCCCCTGCGACGACGTCTACGGCATGCACAACATTCCCGGCATCCCGACCGGCCGCTTCGCCGTCCGCTCCGGCCCGATGATGGCCGCCTACGACATCTTCGAGATCGTCGTGAAGGGCGTCGGCGCGCACGGCGCCATGCCGCACCAGGGCATCGATCCGGTGGTCGTCGGCTCGCACATCGTCACGGCGCTGCAGTCGATCGTGGCGCGCAATGTCGATCCGATGGGCACCGCCGTGGTGTCGACGACGCAGATCCATGCCGGCGACACGTGGAACGTGATCCCGCAGGAATGCGTGCTGCGCGGCACGGTGCGCACCTTCAGGAAGGAGGTGCAGGACATGATCGAGCAGCGCATCGAGAAGATCGCGCGCAATGTCGCCGCCGGCTTCGGCGCCGAGGTGATCAAGTGGCGCTACGAGCGGCGCTATCCCGCCACGGTCAACAGCGAGGCCGAGACCGAGAAGGCGGCGCGCGCTGCCGCGGCGCTGGTCGGCGAGAGCAACGTCAACCGCAACCCGACGCCGGCGATGGGCTCGGAGGATTTCGCCTGGATGCTGCTGGCCAGGCCCGGCGCCTATATCTGGATCGGCAACGGCGACGGCGAAGGCAGCTGCATGGTCCACAACCCGGGCTACGACTTCAACGACGAGATCCTGCCGCTGGGCGCATCGTACTGGGTCACGCTGGTCGAGCAGCAGCTCGCGAAGACCGCGCTGCGGCAGGCGGCGGAGTAAGGACCCGCCGGCGGTGTGCGCGCGCCCTGCCGCTCGCCGCCGACGCCGTGAAGGCAGCGATGAAGGCGTAACGTCTTTCCTTCTCCCGGCGAAGGTCAGGGCCGCGGACGGCCCCGAGGGAGAAGGTGCCGAGCGAGAGCGAGGCGGATGAGAGGCGTGCCAGCCTCTCATCCGCCTCTTCGCTTGCTAAACGTCATATGCCATCGGCCTCGGATGGCAGAAATCGACAGTCGTAGGGGCAGAAATAGGGGCCCAGCGGCGTCGCGCGTACCCTCGTCGGATGAACACCGACACCACACCTCTTTCACCCCGCCCACTCTCGCCTCGTCATGGGCGCTTCGTCGCGGAGTTCCTCAAGGATGGC
>CAYNOF010000437.1:0-2497 GCA_964398335.1 uncultured Rhizobiaceae bacterium | reverse complement strand
TACTGGCGCGCCAGCGACAGGCCGAGCGCGCCCTTGTTGGCGACGACGCCCTTGAAGCCCTTCTCGCGCGCCAGGCCGAGCAGGATGCGCGCGTAGTGCGGATCGTCCTCGATGATCAGCAGGACGGCGTCGGACGGATGGATGTCGTCGCGGTCGTCCTGCACGTGCTCCTGGCGCACCGCGGCCAGGATCGTGCGCTCGCGGGCGGCGACGGGCTGGGCTGCGCGATCCTCGGCCGGCGCCGCCGGCACGATCTCGGGCGCCGAATAATAGAGCGGCAAATAGAGCGTGAAGATGCTGCCCTGCTCGTGGCTGCTGCTGAGCCTGATCTCGCCGCCGAGCAGGATGGCGAGCTCGCGGCTGATGGCGAGGCCCAGCCCGGTGCCGCCGTATTTGCGCGAGGTGCCGGCGTCGGCCTGCTGGAAGGCCTCGAAGATGATCTTCTGCTTCTCCGGTGCGATGCCGATGCCGGTATCCTCGACGGTGAAGGCGACGACCTGCGGCACCTTGCCGAGCACCGGGTGGCCGGGGCTGTAGCCCGAGGTGGCGAGCTCGACGCGTACATCGACATGGCCGCGCGCCGTGAACTTGATCGCGTTGGAGATCAGGTTCTTCAGGATCTGCTGCAGGCGCTTGGGATCGCTGTGCAGCGACGGCGGCAGGCTGTCGGCGAACTCGACGTTGAACGGCAGGTGCTTGGCCTCGGCGACGTGGCGGAAGCTGCGGTCGACGGCGTCGCGCAGCGCGGCGAACGGGATCTCCTCGACCTCGACCGTGACGGTGCCGGACTCGATCTTCGACAGGTCGAGGATGTCGTTGATCAGGTTGAGCAGGTCGGTGCCCGAGGAGTTGATGTTGCGGGCGAACTCGGTCTGCTTGTCGCTGAGCGTGCTGGCCTCGGCGAGCTGCTGGCTGAGAATCAGGATCGAGTTCAGCGGCGTGCGCAGCTCGTGGCTCATGTTGGCGAGGAACTCGGATTTGTACTTCGAGGTCAGCGCCAGCTCGGCGGCCTGTTCCTCGAGCGCGTAGCGCGCCTGCTCGACCTCGATGTTCTTGCGCTCGACCTCGGCGTTCTGCTCGGCGAGCAGGCGGGCCTTGGTCGCCAGCTCCTCGTTGGTCTGCTGCAGCTCGCTTTGACGCGACTGCAGCTGGACCGTGAGCTGCTGGGACTGCGTCAGCAGGCCCTCGGTGCGCATCGTCGCCTCGATGGTGTTGAAGACGACGCCGAGGCTGAGCGTGAGCTGGTCGAGGAAGGCGAGGTTGACCTCGGTGAAGGCCTGCAGCGTCGCCAGCTCGATCACCGCCTTGGTCTCGCCCTCGAACAGCACCGGCAGCACGACGATGCTCAGCCGCGGCGCCTCGCCCAGGCTGGACGACACGGCGATGAAGTCGGGCGGCACGTCGGCCAGCAGGATGCGCCGCTTCTCGACGGCGCATTGACCCACCAGCCCCTGGCCGAGGTCGATGGTCTCGAGCCTCTGGCGGCCCTTGTGCGCGTAGCTCGACAGCAGCTTGAGCTGGCCGCTGCGGTCGGTGCCGTCGAGATGATAGATCGTCGCCTGGTAGGCGTTGACCAGCGGGCTGAGCTCGCTCAGCAGCATCTGGCCGACGGTGTTGAGCTCGCGCTGGCCCTGCAGCATGCCGGTGAAGCGCGCCAGGTTGGTCTTCAGCCAGTCCTGCTCGCGGTTGCGCTCGGTGGTCTCGCGCAGGTTGGAGATCATCGTGTTGATGGTGTCCTTGAGCTCGGCCATCTCGCCGCGCGTCTCGGCCTGGATCGAACGGGTGAGGTCGCCCTTGGTCACCGCGGTGGCGACCTCGGCGATGGCGCGCACCTGGCTGGTGAGGTTGGCGGCCAGCAGGTTCACGTTGCCGGTGAGGTCCTTCCAGGTGCCGGCCGCGCCGGGCACGTTGGCCTGGCCGCCGAGTCGGCCTTCGACGCCGACCTCGCGCGCGACGGTCGTCACCTGGTCGGCGAAGGTCGCCAGCGTGTCGGTCATGTCGTTGATCGTGTCGGCCAGCGCCGCGACCTCGCCCTTGGCCTGCACGGTGAGCCGCTGGGTCAGATTGCCGTCGGCCACGGCGGTCACGACCTTGACGATGCCGCGCACCTGCTCGGTCAGGTTCGAGGCCATGAAGTTCACGTTGTCGGTGAGGTCCTTCCACGTGCCGGCGACGCCGGGCACCGCGGCCTGGCCGCCGAGCTTGCCCTCGGTGCCGACCTCGCGCGCCACGCGCGTGACCTCGCCGGCGAAGGCATTGAGCTGATCGACCATGGTATTGATGGTGTTCTTCAGCTCGAGGATCTCGCCCTTCACGTCGACCGTGATCTTGCGGTTGAGGTCGCCGCGCGCCACCGCCGTGGTCACCTCGGCGATGTTGCGCACCTGGGCGGTGAGGTTGCCGCCCATGGTGTTGACCGAGTCGGTGAGGTCCTTCCAGGTGCCGGCCACGCCGGGGACGACCGCCTGCACGCCCAGGCGCCCCTCGGTGCCGACCT
>CAYNOF010000436.1:0-2456 GCA_964398335.1 uncultured Rhizobiaceae bacterium | reverse complement strand
GAAGATGGCGTCCGACCCGCTCGAGCTGCTGCTCGATCCCTACGATATCCTGGCCGATTCCGGCGCGCGTGCGCGCCAGCGCCGCCCGCAGGCGCAGCAGAACAACCTGTCGGTCGCCGAGCAGCAGGCGCTGTCCATCCTCGACCTGACCTGGCCGCAGACCAGGAAGGACGTGAAGGCGCGCTACAAGGAACTGGCCCAGCGCTACCACCCCGACGCCAATGGCGGCGATCGCGAGGCCGAGGAGCGCATCAAGCAGATCAACCAGGCCTACACGACGCTCAAGCAGTGCCCGCACTTCGCTGAGTAGCCGGGACCGCCGGGCGGTCCCATCAGGCCTTGCTTCTCACGTTGCCCTGCCACATCGGCGCCGCGAGCGTCTCGGTGTACTGCGGGATCATGAAATTGAACGCGATGCTGATGCGCTCGGTCTCGCTCTGATTGCTGACCACGTGGTGGTGGAGCCACGAGGGGAAGATCACCATGCGTCCGTCGCGCGCCGGCACCGAGCGGCTGTTGGCGGTGCGCTCGGTGAACTGCCTGGGCTTGGGCATGATGACGAAGGATTGCGGCCGCGGATCGGAGAAGACGATCTCGGCCGTGTCGGGGCCGGCCTGCACGTAGTAGGTGCCGCTGAGATAGTTGTTGGGATGGGTATGGCGGGGGTGGTGCGCGCCGGGCGGGTTGATGTTGGCCCAGCAGCCGGTGATCACCAGCTTGTGGTCCTCCAGCCCCAGCCAGCGCATCGCGCCCTTGGCCGCCATCTGGGCGATGTCGCAGAGCGGCTGGAACGCCGGCAGCGTATGCAGGTTCTGGTCGGTCTGCCAGTTGGCGCCCTTCTGGATCTTCGGCCGGGGCGTCAGCATGCGCTCGATCTCGGCGCGCAAAAGCCGGTTCAACGGGCCATGCTCTTCCGGCGCCAGGTCGATGATCCACAGCGGCGTCGGAAACAGCTCGACCACGTCGAGCTTGGCGATCTTCGGTGGCCGGCCACCCGTCATACGGCGAATTCCTCCACAGGCACGCGTCACTATAGCGAAGTGCGGCATGGGCACCATGCGACGTCGCGTGCGATGGTCCGACGTCTATTGGGGGAATCGGGGGACAGAAATGCAAAGCTGGCGTGTTGTGCGGGCAGCCATGGCGATGGCGGCGTGGCTCGCCCTGGCCGCCTGCAGCGGGCGGGAAGCGGCCGTCCTCGGCGCACGCGGTGGCGGGCTTGCCACCAGCCACGACCGGGTCTCCGAAGGCGTCTATGACGTGTTCGCCTCGTATCGCCGGCCGGGCGACACCGGCGACTTCGCCGCCTACAACCAGGAAACGCAGCGCATGATGCTGCAAGGTCTGATGCAGAAGGCGGCGCAGATCGCGGGCGACGGCAAGTCGCCGGCCTTCTACGCCTCCCGGCCGCGCTTCTTCCGGCAGAGCATTGAGCGGACCTACGGCTACGGCGGTGGCTCGACGCCTGTGCGGTCGGACTATGTCGCGCGCATGCGCATCATGCTGCCGGGACAGGACCGACGCCCCGAGCCCGGCATGGTTCTGCTCGATACCGCCAAGGCGGCGTCCTTTACCGTCGACCGTCTCGACCAGGAGCCCCCTCCACCGGCGCCGCCGCCGCGCCGGTAGACGGCGCAGGCAGCGGCCACCGGGGCCGCGATGGGTCAGGAATGAACCATTTGCGGATGGCGCGTACGGGCGCTTTGCCGAATACAGCAGGGCTACGGAAGTATTCGGATTCGATGTGTTTCGCCTGCGTTCCCATAGCGCCGCGGCGGTATCCATGAGCGGATCGCCGGCGGACGACGCCCGGCCGGCCGGCTGGTGGTCGACGCGCGCGCCGGATCTGCCGGCGGAGCGTGACAAGGGCCGGGCCATGGCCGTGGCCGAGGCGCTCTACGGTCGCCTGTTCAACCTCGTCAGCGAAGGCGTGCTGATCGGCCAGGACCGCAGCGTCGTGGTCGCCAACGAGGCGCTCGCCCGCATGCTGGGCTACGCGCCCGACGACATGATCGGCATGAAGCTGGCGCGGCTGGTCGCGCCGGAGGATCTCGACCTCGCCCGCGACCGCCATCTCAAGCGGATCGACGGTCAGGACGTCGCCACCTCGTACGAACTCCGCATGCTGCGCGCCGACGGCACGACGATGCCGTGCCATGCGCGCGTCGTGGTGGTCGAGCACGAGGGGCGGCCCGCCGTGCTCTGCGCGCTGACCGACCTGTCGGCGATCGCCGGCGCCACGCAGCAGCTCGTCGCCAAGACCCGGCTGCTCGAGGTCACCTTTTCCTCGATGAGCCAGGGCATCAGCGTCGTCGGCCCCGACCTGCGCTTCCGCGGCGGCAACGACCGCATGCCCGGCCTGCTGAACGTGCCGGCCGAACTGTTCGGCGAAGGCAGCGGCTTCATCGACGTCGCGCGCTACTGCGCCCGCCGCGGCGACTACGGCCCCGGCGACC
>CAYNOF010000435.1:0-3862 GCA_964398335.1 uncultured Rhizobiaceae bacterium | reverse complement strand
GAAGACGCCGACCTGCGTCTATCTCGCCAATCGCGGCGTGAAGGCAGCCAACATCCCGCTGGTGCCCAACGTGCCGCCGCCGCCCGAGCTGGAGAGCGCGACGCGGCCGCTGGTGATCGGGCTGACCACCGATCCCGAGCGACTGGTGCAGATCCGCCGCAACCGCCTGCGCCTGCTGCAGGAGGAGACCGAGAGCGACTATACCGACATCGAGAAGGTACAGGCCGAGATGCAGGAGGCGCGGCGCTACTACGCGCGCAAGCGCTGGCAGAGCATCGACGTTACCCGCCGATCGATCGAGGAAACCGCCGCGGCGATCATGCAGATCCTGGCCCAGCGTCGGGAGGCACGGCGCGGCGAGGTCGCGGAGTGATCAGCCGGCTTGCCGCGGCCGCACTCGTGGCGGCGGCGCTGCCGGCGCTGTCGCGCGAGGACGACATCATCGCCGTCACACGCGGCGCGGATACGACGATCTACGGTTCCTGCGTCCCGTCGTTGGTCGCCGTCAACCGATCGAACCTGCCGGTCGACTACGTCCAGGTCGATCTCGAGTTCTCGCTGCGCGACGGCCGCATGCATCGGTACGAGTTCAAGTCCTCGTATCGCTACGGCGCGCCGCAGCGGATCCTGCCGAACATCACGCGCGCGCTGATCATCCACGGCGACGAATCGCGGCCGATGATGGCGGCCTGTGCCGATATCGTCGGGGTCAAAGTGCTCGACGCGATCTGTGAGACCGACGGCAAGCCCTGTCCGACGCCGATCTCCGTGAACGTCGATCGCTAACGCAGCGAGAAGTAGCGCGCCCGCATATAGGCCGGCGGTGCTTCCGACGGCTTCTGCTTGAGCTGCTCAAGCGCTGCCGCCGACACCGCATCGCGCGCCTGGGCAGCGACGGCGTTGGCGCCGCGGGCCCATTCGACGGCCTTGACCGTGTTGTTGGACTGGCGCTCGACTAGCGACAGGCCGATCAGCGACTGGATCTCGCCGAACATCACCCGGTCGCGATAGAGGATCATGCGCGCATCGGTATAGAACGGCCGCGCCGCGTTGGGCGCGCGCCGCGCGATCTCGAGGTCGCCGAGCGCGAGCATGGCCAGCGCCTCGCCGAAGCGCACGCGATCGTCGCGGAAGATCTCGCGCGCCTCGTCATAGGTCGAGCGTGCCTTCTCGATCCGGCCTTCGTCGCGGTCGAGATCGGCCAGGCCCAGCAGCACGAAGGCCTGACCCACCCGGTCGCGCTCCAGCCGGTAGAGCCGCTCGGCGTCGAGGAAGACCTTGCGCGCATTGGCGGCGTCGCCGGCGTTGCGCAGCAATTCGGCGTAGCTCAGCAGGGTATTGGCTTCACCCTGCCGGTCGCTCAGCGCACGGTAGAGCTCGCGGGCCTCGCCGTAGGCGGCGATCGCCGGCTCGCGGTTGCCGGACTGCCGTTCGAGCTCGCCCAGGCCGCGCAGCGTGTTGGCGATGCCGGCGCGGTTGTTGTCCTTGCGATAGAGCACCAGCGCATCGCCATAGGCGGCGCGCGCGGTATCGTAGCGGCCCAGCCGGCGGTCGAGGTCGCCGACCATGCCCAGTGTCCGGGCCTCGCCCAGCGTGTTTCGGGCACGACGATAGCTGTCGAGCGCGCTTTCCAGCGTCAGACGTGCCCCGTCGACATCGCCGTCGCGCAATTGCTGCTGGGCACGGTCGGCCAGCTTGGCCGCGCGATCGGATTCGCCCCACGGTCCGGGCCGGTCCCAGATCGGCGCCGTGCCGGCCGCCGTGGAGATGCCGCCATAGCGGCTGTAGGAATTGTAAATCCAGGCGCCGCCACTGAGCAGGATGATCGGCGCGAGCACCATCAGGGTGGCGCGGCGGGTCTTGCTGGAGCCGCCGTTGCTGCCCGCGAACATGGCAGCGTACAGAATCACGCCGACGAAGACGACGATCACCACCAGGCCAATCACGATCGATGATTTGCCGCGGCCGAGATCGTCGAAAAAAGCAGACAGCATGGGGCAGGAAAGGATCGGGTTAGGGTCTGTCGACCTACATCACTAGATTATAAAATTACTATAAGACCTTATAATACAGGAATTAAGTCCGATAAGGAACGATAATTCACTGATTACTCCGCCACCGCCGGGGTACGTGCCGGACGGCGGCTGAAGCGGGAATCGAAGGCCCGGATAGCCTGATCGACCCGGCTGCGGATCTCCTCGAGCTTGCCCTGGTGTACGACCTTCAGGCCGAAGAGATCCTTCACATAGAAGACGTCGACCGCGCGCTCACCATATGTGGTGATGTGGGCGGATTGGATCTGCAGGTTGCAGCGGGTCAGTGCCCGGGTGACGGTGTGCAGGAATCCCGGCCGGTCGCGGCCGTTGACCTCGATGACCGTGTGCGTATTCGACGCGGCATTGTCGATCAGCACCCGGGGCTCGACGGTAAAGACCTGGTCGCGGGTCGGATAGTTCGGCCGTTGCCGCTCGAGCTCGGCGGTGACGTCGAGCCGGTTGGTCAGCGCCAGCTCCAGCCGGGCCCAGAGCCGCTGCAGGCGCTCGGGCCGGTCGAAGGCCATGCCGTCGAAATCCTGGATCCAGAAGGTGTCGAGCGCCATGCCGTCGGACATGGTGAAGATCTTGGCGTCGACGATGCTGGCGCCGGACACCGCGAAGGCGCCGGCGAGACGCGCAAACAGGCCATGCGTGTCGAGCGTGTAGACCGTGACCTCGGTGACCGCGCGCTGCGGGTCGACGCGGTGGGCGATATGCAGCGGCTTGGCCAGCTTCTCGGCGTTGCGTACCAGCTCGGCCTGCCAGGCCAGCGTCGGCGCATCGAACGACAGCCAATAGGCCGGCAGGCCGCGCGCGAAATGCGTCTCCTTCTCCGCATCGGTCCAGCCCACCAGCAGCGGCGCGACCTCGGCCTGCGCCTGCTTCACGCGCTCGGCGCGGCCACCCTGCAGGGTGCCGCCCGACAGCAGGTGCTCCGTGGCGTAATAGAGCTGGCGCAGCAGCGCCGCCTTCCAGCCGTTCCACACATTGGGCCCGACGGCGCGGATGTCGCACACTGTCAGGACCAGCAGCAGGCGCAGCCGCTCGGGTGATTGCACCAGGGCGGCGAAGTCGGCGATGGTCTTGGGGTCCTGCAGATCACGCTGGAAGGCGGTGCCGGACATCGCGAGATGATGGCGCACCAGCCAGGCCACCGTCTCGGTTTCGGCGTCGCTCAGCCCCAGGCGCGGACCGAGCTGCATGGCGACGTCGGCGCCGAGGATCGAGTGATCGCCGCCGCGGCCCTTGGCGATGTCGTGCAGCAGCACCGCGAGATAGAGCACAGGCCGCGACAGGACCTTGTGAATGATCTTGGTCGACAGCGGATGGTCTTCCTCGAGGTCGCCGGTCTCGATGCGCGAGAGGATGCCGATGGCGCGGATGGTATGCTCGTCGACCGTGTACGTGTGGTACATGTCGTGCTGCGTCTGCGCCACGACGCGGCCGAAATCGGGGATGAAGCGGCCAAAGACGCCGGCCTCGTTGAGGCGACGCAAGGTCGTCTCGGGGTCCTTGCGCGACGTCAGCATCGTCATGAACAGGCGATTGGCTTCGGGATCGGCGCGCAGCTTGGCGTCGACCAGCTTGATGTTCTGCGTGATCAGCCTGAGCGTCGCCGGATGGATGTCGATGCCGTTCTCCTGCGCGACATGGAACAGGCGCAGGAAGCGCACCGGCTCGCGCACGAAATCGTCGGCGCCGCCCACCGCCAGCCGCTCGCCGTCGACCTTGAAGCCCTCGAGCTGGCGCGGCTTGAGCGCCGAGAGCAGGAAGGACAGCCGGGGCTTGCGCCGGCGGCTGGCCTCGAGCGCGGCGATGAAGATGCG
>CAYNOF010000434.1:0-4357 GCA_964398335.1 uncultured Rhizobiaceae bacterium | reverse complement strand
CCCGGGCGGCACGGTGAAACAGGCGCCCATTCCACGGCGCCACGCCGTGCCCATCGAGAGCAGGACGCGAATGGCCGGCATCATCAAAATCGCACCGTACAAGCCGCTGGGCGTGAGCACGCAGGCCGTGCCCGGCGGCGGCTACCTCAACATCGACGCCAGCGCCGGCAATTTCGGCCCCTCGCCTTTGGCGCGGCTCGGCCTGCAGGCTGCGCAGGGTGCGACCGCAATCGCCGGCGTCGTCGCCGAGCAGCTCGCCGGCGACAACGAAGCCACGGTGAAGCTCGCCGACACGCGGATGGGCGAGACCGAGCAGGCGCTGCTCTTCGACCCGCAGAACGGCTACCTCAACCTGCAGGGCCAGGACGCGCTGACGCAGGCGCCAGCGGTGCTCGACGCCTACCGCGAGGCGCAGTCGCGCGAGATGGCGACGCTGACCGACGACGACCAGCGCCGCATGTTCGCCGAGCTCGCCGACCGCCGGCTGGCGACCCTGAGCACCCAGGTCGAGCACCACGCAACTGCCGAACGCCAGCGCTGGTACGACACGACGAGCGAGCGGCGCATCGCGCTGATGCAGGCCGATGCCGCGCTGCACTGGAGCGACGATGCCCTGCTGCGCCGCGCGCTGGGCACCGCGCGCGCGGAGGCGCGCGACCAGGCCGAACGCAAGGGCTGGGACGCCGCGCTGACCGAGACGACGATGCGGCGACAGACCAGCCGCGTCCTGGTGTCGGCGATCGAGGCCGCGGTCGAGCGCAGCCCCGAGCGCGCGCAATCCTTGCGCACCCGCTATGCCCAGCACATCGAGGAGAACGACAGCGCGGCGCTCGATGCGCTGCTGTCCGAAGCGCAGACCCGCGAGCGCGCGCAGGTGGCGAGCATAGAGATCCTCAACGCCACGCCGCCCGACGGCGAACAGCCGACGCCGCAATGGCGCTTGCGCCAGGCCGAAGCGATCGCCGAGCCGGCAGTCCGCGCCGCCACCATTCGCCGCCTCACCAGCGTCGCCACCGCCGAGGAAGCCCGCGCCCGCACCCAGGCTGAGCAGGCGCTGGCGCGTGTCCTGAAGGATGGCCTGACCGACCCGTCGCAGATTCCCGTGCGCCAATGGGTGACGCTCGACGCTGAGCGCCGTCAGGCGATCGAGACGCGGCTCGACCACAACGCGCGAGGTGACGAGCCAGCGCCGAACCCTGCTCTGGTCGACGAGCTGGCGACACAGATGACCGACGCGCCGCAGGACTTCGCGCGTCGCGATCTGGTGCCGGCGATCGCGCATCTGCCGCTGCCACAATGGCAACGCTTCCGCGAGCGCCAGGCCGGCATCCGCCGCGACGATCCCGCCACCCAGGATGAGATCTATGCCATCCGGCGGGGCCTCCAGCTCGCGCGCAAGATGCTGCCGGATGACGACAGTGCCACCGGCATCCGCGCCGAGCTGGTCGAGGAGATCGCCACCCGGCGTCGGATCGATGGCAAGAGCCCCACCGACGCTGACATTGCCGGCATGCTCGCGCGGTATGTCCCGACCGCGCCACACACGACGCAGACGCTAGAGTGGGATCCGCGTGTCGGGACCGAAAGTACGCAGCTCCGATTCGTTCCGCCACGCGCGCGTCCCGGCGATCGATCGGACATCCATCTCGCTCAGGCCGAGCTGCAAGAGCCAGCCAAGGCGCGCCGAGGGGTTGCGCCACTAACGGAGCCGGATCCGGGCAGCCCGGAATTTCAAGATGCGATGGCGGCGGCGAAGGTGATCACGAACCCGAACCCGGAGCTGGATCCGGACAGTAAGGCATTTGAAACCGAGATGGCGGCGCGGAAGGCGAGGCTGATCGCGGACCCGGGAAAGCCCGTGGTCTTGCCGAACGGCGAGAAAGTGCCAAGCGATGAACCCGACAGACCGCCATTCCTGATGTCGCCAGTCGCGGACCTCAGCGAGGTTGCCAGGGCCGGTCGGATAACGGGCGCGAAGCTCCGGATAAAGCTCGCGAGCAGGTTTTGGGAATTTCCGGGATATGCCGAGGAGTTGGTCGGCCAGGCCCTCGCCCAAGGCGGGCAGTTCGACTATCAGAGGACGCTAAATCCAGACGGCGCTCCGGGCTACGTGCAGTTGCGTCAGTTTCGTGATGTCTCGAACTTCAATGTGGGACTGTTCATGCAGCAGACCGGATTTTTTCCTCGCGTTGATGAGGTTTTGTGGATTGCGGGCCAGTATGCGAAGAAACATTCGCGTAACTACATGGAGAAAGAGCCCTACGGCCTGGATCCGCGAGTCAGACGGTGGATCGAACGTGGCTTTGCAGCGGGAGAGAGTGGCCTCTTCGATCCTCCTCCGCGAGACCCAGCTCCCTTGCCAGACCCAGGGCCGTTGGCGGTGCCCTGATGGGCGTGTCCTCGCACCTGCATGCCGGACGAGCCCTACGGTCTGGATCCGCGAGTCGGACGGAGGATCGAATGCGGCTATGCGGTGAGAGAAGGCGGCGCCTTCACTTCCGCCGTTCCAGGCGATCCTCCGCAGCCCAAATGGTCGTGACAATGGTCGCGACCACGACGACAGGCAGATAATGCCACAGGAGGCCGAAAGGGCCAGTATAGCGCGCAATCCCGATGAGGCTGTCGACGTGGTAGAGAAAGCACATCGACATGGTCTCCGACCCAAGCGGCGGATATGGCCAGAAGCAGAAACTCAACAGCCCGGACAACTCGTATAAAACGGACAGGACGAACAATAGGACGGCGAAGCGCAGGGCCGGGTGACGCAAGCGCGGCAAGGGCGCCATGTTCATGAGGCCTTTCTTCGAAAGTTTCAGGGTCCAGGCGATGGTGATCAAAAAGGACACGACGATCGCCGGCAGAAAATGCCACAGGAGGCCCGCAAGGTTGGCTTCTGCCAAGAAGCCGATCCCCACTACGACGCGAATAGGGATGCAAAAAATCGGCGGTCCTAACGGCGTGCTAAGCTGTGTTGCATTGAAACAGGAGGCGATCAGTGCGGTCAGGTCGATCTGAACGGACAGGACGACCGCAAGAACGACGAAGCGCGCAACGAAGCGCATTCCGTGGGATGCAGCAACCTGTAGTTGTATAAACATGAAACAAAACTAGCATACCTTAGAGCCCGACTGGAAACTCGTTATCAGAGGTGACCTGCAGTGAGAGAAAGCGGCGCCTTCACTTCCGCCGTTCCGGGCAATCCTTCCCGTCCCAACCCCAACTGTTCATGACAACGGTCGCGGCCACGATGACAGGCAGATAATGCCACAGGAGGCCGAGAAGGCCTTTATAGCGCGCAATATCGATGAATCCGTCGACATAGTAGAGAAAGCACATGGACATGGTCTCCGACCCAATCGGCGGATGTAGCTTGAAGCAGGAACTCAACAGTCCGGACAAATCGTATAGAACGGACACGACGAACAATAGAACGGCGAAGCGCAGGGCCGGGTGACGCAAGAGCGGCAAGGGCGCCATGCTCATGCGGCCCTTCGTCGAAAGTTTCAGGGTCCAGGCGATGGTGATCAACAAGGACACGACGATCGCCGGCAGAAAATGCCACAGGAGCCAAGCAGGCTTGGCTTCTTTCAAGTAGCCGATCAGCATTGCGACGCGAAAACGGATGCAAACAAGCAGTTTTAACAGCGTGTCAGGCCCTGTTGGATCGAAACAGATGGCGATCTGTGCGGTCAGGTCGATCTGAACGGACAGGCCGACCAGAAGAACGACGAAGCGCGCAACGAAACGCATTGCGTGGGATGCAGCAACCGATAGTTGTATAAACATGAAATAAAACTAGCATACCTAGAGCCTGACCGGAAACTCGTTATCAGAGGTGCCCTGGAGAATCTGGACAGGGCGATCAGTGGAGTTTGTGCCTGAAGGCGGCGAAGGTGCCGCGGATCAGGAGAGACGATGACGAGACGAACGCGACGGAACCACACGGCGGCGTTCACGGCGAAGGTGGCGTTGGCGGCGGTGAGGCGGATGGCTGGTTGTTGGCAGGATCGCCTCGCCGCCGCTATGAAGGCCGCATGACCCAAGACGTTCAGATCCGCCTCCTGACACCTGATGACGCGGCGCTGTACCGCGAGATCCGGCTCGAGGCGCTGCAGGCGGCGCCCGAGGCCTTCGGCAGCACCTACGAGCTGGAGCGCACCTACACCGCCCCGCAGTTCGCCGACCTGCTGGGCCGCTCGGACGTCTTCGGTGCCTTCCGTGGCGCGGCACTGCTGGGCATGGCCGGCTATCGCACGCAGGTCGGCCCGAAGCGTGAGCACAAGGGCTACCTGTGGGGCATGTATGTGCGGTCCGCCGCGCGCGGGCTGGGCGTCGGCAAGCTGCTCGTCGAGGCCGT
>CAYNOF010000433.1:0-2140 GCA_964398335.1 uncultured Rhizobiaceae bacterium | reverse complement strand
TGGAAATTGCGGCGCAGGCGGCCTTCGCGGGCGGCGAGGGCCAGCGGATCATCCGGGCGCGCGTAATGGTCGATGCCGATCGCCACGTAGCCGGCGGCGATGAGTTCGCGCGCGGCCAGACGGGCCATGACCTGCCGCGTCGCCATGTCGGGCAGCCCCGCCTCGTCGATCGCGCGCTGACGGCGGGCCATCCACGGCACGTGGGCGTAGCCGAACACCGCGATCCGCGACGGGCCGAGCGCGACGGTCTGCGCCAGGGTGGCGGCCAGCATGTCGGGCGTCTGCAGCGGCAGGCCGTACACCAGATCGATGTTGATGCGCTCGATCCCGGCCTGGCGCAGCGCATCCATCGCCCGCTCGGTGGTCTCGACCGGCTGCCAGCGGTTGATCGCGCGCTGCACCGCCGGCGAGAAATCCTGCACGCCGAGGCTGGCGCGGTTGACGCCGATCGCGCCGAGCGCCGTTGCGCGGCCGGGCGTCAGGTAACGCGGATCGGCCTCGATCGAGAACTCGGTCGACCGATCGATCGTGAAGCGCGCGGCGATCTGGTCGGCGAGACGCCGCAGCCCGTCGCCGCCGAGCTCGGTCGGCGTGCCACCGCCAAGCTGCAGCGCCGCCAGGCGACGGCCGTTGCCGATGTCGTGTGCGACCATCTGCAGTTCGCGCGCCAGCAGATCGCCATAGGCGTCCATCTGCTCGAAGCCGCGCGTCACCGCGGTGTGGCAGGCGCAGTACCAGCAGAGCGCGCGGCAATAGGGCACATGCACGTAAAGCGAAACGTCGCTGCCCGAGGGCAGCGCGTTCAGCCAGGCGCGATGGGTTGCGCCGTCGACCGCCGGGCCGAATTGCGCGGCCGTGGGGTAGCTCGTGTAGCGCGGCACGTTGCGCTCGAGGCCCAGCAGCGTGGTTTCGTCCATCGCGACTCCCGCGCCCGGCAGATGGCGCGGGCATGTCAATGAACCCTAGCTGCCCGGTCCAGCCACGCCTTGATGCAGGTCAAGCGGCGAATGCCGGATAGAGCGCCAAGGGCCGGCTGTCGGGCCAGCGCGCGCCGAGCTCGCTGCGCCAGCGGGCAGCGACGTCGCACAGGTCGGGGAGTGCATCGGCCTGGCGCGCACCCGATATGGCGGCATCGAGGTACCACAGGATCCGGCTGCGACGGCTGCTGATGCCCCAGCGTTTATCCTCGGCCAGCGCCGCGTCGAGCTGCCACGACAGGCTGCCGAACAGGGATGCGAAGAGGATGGCGACCATCTCGCTGTCGAAGTCGCGGGCGTCGCGCGCCGCGGGCAGCGCGCCGCGATAGGCATCGTCCATGCGCACGCGCACCGTGTCGGGCACGCGCCCGGCGCACCAGCAGGTCGGGAAGCCCATGCGCCAGTACGCGGCGTCCTGCAGCACATGGCCCGGTGAGCTGTATTCGAAATCGATCAGCCGCGCCGCATCGCCCACCAGCAGGACGTTGTCGGGACAGGGATCGCGATGCACCAGGCCGAGCCACACATCCGGGTTGGTGACGCGCCGCGCCACCGAGGCGATGTCACCGTCGGGCAGCGTGCCGCCGAGCGCTGCCACGACCGGATCGACGTTCTGCCGTCGCCACGTGTCGTCATCTGGCGGCGGCGTGCGCCGGGCGGCGGGGAACGCCGCGGCGAACGCGGCAGCATGGGCGGCACGACAATCCGATGTGGCGGCGTGCAGGCGCCCGAGGCTTTCGGCATAGGCGACCAGCGCGCGTTCCGCCCGCTCGGCGGGACCATCGAGCAGCGGGCCGACCAGGCTGCCGAGGTCGGCGCCGAGATCCTCGACGACGATCACGCCGCGCTCGGCATCGCCGGCGAGAAAGGCTGGAGCGCTTGCAGTGGCGCGGCTGGCAAGGAAGGTGAGCGCCGTCCATTCCCTGACCAGGCCCGATTCGAACGCGTTGACCGCGTTGCCGTCGTATTCGCGCGCGCGAGTCGCCTTGACGATCACCGACCTTGGCGTGGTGCCGGTTGCCGTGGCCGTTGCACGCAGGATCAGGTTGCGCCGCTCTTCCTTACTCAGCGCGACGACGTCCTGCAGCGAAACATCGGTGGCCCAGGCTCGCGACAGCGCGCGTTCGGCGCTGTCGGTCGCGGCCGCCCGATTCACGCCGCCA
>CAYNOF010000432.1:0-13539 GCA_964398335.1 uncultured Rhizobiaceae bacterium | reverse complement strand
GCGTGCGCTTCGCGGTCTGGGCGCCGAATGCCGGGCACGTCTCGGTGATCGGCGATTTCAACTCGTGGGATTCGCGCCGCCATCCCATGCGGCTGCGCTATCCCGCCGGCGTGTGGGAACTCTTTGTGCCGCGCGTGGCGGCGGGCATGCGTTATAAATACGACATTGTCGGTGCGGGACAGAAGGCAGACCCCGTGGCGCGCTACAGCGAAGTGCCGCCGGGCACCGCCTCGGTGGTCGCTGCAGTGCTGGACTGGCATTGGCAGGACGCGGGATGGATGCGCGCGCGCGCGGCGCGCCAGGCGCCGTCGGCGCCGATCTCGATCTACGAGGTTCACCTCGGCTCATGGATAGCCGGCCTCGACTGGGACAGCGCGGCGGCAAGGCTCATCCCCTATGTTCGGGATCTGGGCTTTACCCATGTCGAGCTGCTGCCGGTCACCGAGCATCCCTTCAGCGGCTCCTGGGGCTATCAGCCGATCGGCATGTTCGCGCCCACCGCGCGCTTCGGCACGCCGGAGGGCTTCGCGCGGCTCGTCGATGCGCTGCATCGTGCCGGTATCGGCATCCTGCTCGACTGGGTGCCGGCGCATTTCCCCGCCGACGCGCACGGCCTGGCGCGTTTCGACGGCACGGCGCTGTACGAACACCAGGACCCGCGCGAAGGCTTCCACCGCGACTGGAATACCTTGATCTACAATTTCGGCCGCCGCGAGGTGCAGGGCTTTCTGATCGCCAGCGCGCTCTACTGGCTCGAGCAGTTCCATGTCGACGGGCTGCGGGTCGACGCCGTGGCCTCGATGCTCTATCGCGACTACAGTCGCAACGCCGGCGAGTGGGTGCCCAATATCCATGGCGGGCGCGAGAATCTCGAAGCGGTGTCGTTCCTGCAGCACCTCAACGCCGTGGTCGCCGAGCGCTGCCCCGGCGCGATCATGGTGGCGGAGGAGTCGACCGCCTGGCCTGGCGTGACGCGGCCGACCCGGGAGCAGGGGCTGGGATTCACCTACAAATGGAACATGGGCTGGATGCACGACACCCTGCGCTACATGCAGCGCGATCCAGTGCATCGCCAGTGGCATCACGATGATATCACCTTCGGCCTGCTCTACGCCTTCTCCGAGCGCTTCATCCTGCCGCTCTCGCATGACGAGGTGGTGCACGGCAAAGCCTCGCTCCTGGGCAAGATGCCGGGCGATCGCTGGCAGCGCTTCGCCAATCTGCGCGCCATGCTCGGACTGATGTGGACGCATCCCGGCAAGAAGCTGCTGTTCATGGGCGGCGAGCTGGCCCAGCCCGGCGAGTGGAATCACGATCGCGGGCTCGACTGGCATCTGCTCGACGATGCCGATCACGCCGGCGTGCAGCATCTGGTGCGTGATCTGAACGCGCTCTATCGCCGCGAGCCGGCCCTGCATCGTCTCGACAGCGACGGGCGCGGCTTCCGCTGGCTGATCGGCGACGATCGCGCCAACTCGGTCTTCGCCTTCCTGCGCAGCGGAGGGAAAAACGCGCGGCCAGTGCTGGTCGTGTGCAACATGACGCCGGCACCGCGTCATCACTACCGCGTCGGCGTGCCGCTGACCGGGATCTGGCGTGAGATCGCCAACACCGATTCGCGCTATTACGGCGGCAGTGACATGGGCAATGCCGGCGCCGTCGTTGCGCACACCACGCCGGCGCATGGCGAGGCGCAATCTCTGGAGCTCACCCTGCCGCCGCTGGCGGTGATCGCGTTGCGGCCCGAGGACTGAGCGCGTGCCGGCGCATGTCGACCGGCTCTTGCCCGGCGCGCCCTATCCTCTGGGCGCGACGTGGGACGGATTGGGCATCAACTTCGCGGTGTTCTCCGCGCACGCCACGCGTATCGAGCTGTGCATCTTCGATCCTTCCGGCCGTCGCGAGATCAAGCGCCTGCCCTTGCCGGAATACACCGACGAGGTCTGGCACGGATACCTGCCCGGCGAGCATGCCGGCCTGACCTACGGATATCGCGCCCATGGGCCCTACGATCCGTCGAGGGGGCATCGTTTCAATCCGCACAAGCTGATGCTCGACCCCTATGCGCGCCGTCTCACCGGCGAGTTGCGCCACTCCGATGCGCTCTACGGCTATCGCGTGAATTCTCCACGCGCCGACCTGTCGTTCGATCGGCGTGACAGCGCGCCGGGCATGCTGAAGGCGGTGGTGCAGGAGGACGGCTTCAACTGGGGCGACGATCGGCCGCCGCGCACGCCCTGGGCCGACACCGTGATCTACGAGGCCCATCTGCGCGGGCTTTCCATGCTGCGCGACGATCTGCGCCTGCCCGATCGCGGCACCTTCGCCGCGCTCAGCGACCCTGCCCTGATCGATCACCTGCGCCGGCTGGGCATCACCGCGCTGGAGCTGCTGCCGATCCACGCCTTCGTGCAAGATCGCCATCTTCTGCAGAAGGGCCTGCGCAACTATTGGGGCTACAACTCCGTCGGCTTCTTCGCCATCGAGCCGCGCTATCTCGGCGAGGGCGGCACCAACGAGATGCGCGTTGCGGTGCGCCGCCTGCATGCCGCGGGCATCGAGCTGATCCTCGACGTGGTCTACAACCACACTGCCGAAGGCAGCGAGCTTGGCCCCACGCTCTCCTTCCGCGGCCTCGACAATGCCAGCTACTACCGTCTCGTCGCCGACGACCCGCGCTATTGCGTCAACGACACCGGCACCGGCAACACGATGAATCTCTCGCATCCTCGCGTGCTGCAGATGGTGACCGACTCGTTGCGCTACTGGGTGACGGACTTCCACGTCGACGGCTTTCGCTTCGATCTCGGCGTCACCCTCGGTCGAGAGGCGCACGGCTTCGATCCCAGCTCGGGGTTCTTCGACGTGCTGCGCCAGGATCCCGTGCTGGCCGGCGTCAAGCTGATCGCCGAGCCCTGGGACATCGGCCCGGGCGGCTACCAGCTTGGCCAGCATCCGCCAGGCTTCGCGGAATGGAACGACCGCTTCCGCGACGGTGTGCGCCGCTTCTGGCGCGGCGACGACAATGCACGCTCGGATTTTGCCGCCCGCCTCGCGGGCTCGAGCGAGTTCTTCGACCGTCGCGGCCGGCGGCCCTGGGCGTCGATCAACTATCTCGCCTCGCATGACGGCTTCACCGCGTCGGACGTCGTGCGCTACAGCGAGCGACACAACGAGGCCAACGGCGAGGACAACAAGGACGGTCACGCCGAGAATTTCTCGGCGAATTGGGGCGTCGAAGGACCCAGCGACGAACCGACGATCGAGGCGACCCGCAACCGTTTGCTGCACGCCATGCTGGCCAGTGTCTTCCTGGCGCAGGGCACGCCCATGCTGTTGGCCGGCGACGAGTTCGGCCGCACGCAGCTGGGCAACAACAATGCCTATTGCCAGGACAACGAGATTTCCTGGCTCGACTGGAAGCTGGCGCAGAGCGATGCGGGAAAGGCGCTCAGCGGCTACGTGGCGCGACTGATCGCCCTGCGCCACGGCCATCCCGTTCTGCGCTGCGCCAGATTCCTGCATGCCCGCGAGGAGCCGGCGCCCGGGATCTTCGACATCGCCTGGTTCGACGAGGAAGCGCATACGATCGGCCAGGACGACTGGAAGAACCCGATTGCACATCTCCTGGTGCTGCGCCGCGCGTCGAAGCGCAGCGACGGGTCGGTCGATGTGATCACGGTGTTCTTCAACGCCGACGCCGAGGACCGCACCTTCCGCCTGCCGGCGCCACAGATGCCCACTGCGATCCTCCTCGACAGCGCGGAACCCGCGGCCTCCCGCCGCGTCATCGAAGGAGAAACGCTGCTCGTGCGCGCACGCAGCGTGGTGCTGACACAAAGCGACGTTCCATGATCTATGCTAGGCAATTGCCGTTCGGTGCCACGCTCCTCGATGCCAATCGGGTGCGCTTCCGCCTGTGGGCGCCGAAACAGCAACGCGTCGATGTGCTGCTGAGCGGCGGCGACGAGGTGGTGCCGATGCGCCGCGATGATCAGGGCTGGTTCGAGGCCGAAGCCAGATGCGGCCCCGGCGGTCGCTATCGCTATCGGCTCGGCAGCGGTCAGACGGTCCCCGATCCGGCCGCACGCGCGCAGCTCGGCGGCGTGCATGGCGAGAGTGTCATCGTCGATCCGGTGTCCTATGACTGGCGACACGCGGGCTGGCGCGGCAGGCCATGGCACGAGGTCGTGCTGTACGAGCTGCATACCGGCCTGTTCGGCGGCTTCGAGGGCATCCAGGCCGAGCTCGAGCGGCTGGCCGGTCTCGGCATCACCGCCATCGAGCTGATGCCGATCGCCGATTTCCCGGGCAAGCGCAACTGGGGCTATGACGGCGTGCTGCAGTTTGCGGCCGCCTGCTGCTACGGCACGCCGGACGAGCTGAAGGCGCTGATCGACACCGCGCACGGGCTCGGCGTGATGGTCTTCCTCGACGTGGTCTACAATCATTTTGGCCCCGACGGGAACTACATTGGTAGCTATGCGCCGTCGTTCTTCCGCCGGGACGTCGCCACGCCATGGGGTTCGGCGATCGATTTCCGCCAGGCCGAGGTGCGCCGTTTCTTCGTCGAGAACGCGCTGATGTGGCTGATGGAGTACCGATTCGACGGGCTGCGGTTCGACGCCGTGCATGCCATCGCTCCGCGGGAGTGGCTGATCGAGATGGCGCGCGAGATCCGCCGCACCGTCGAGTCCGGCCGTCATGTCCATCTCGTGCTGGAGAACGATGCCAACAGCGCGACCCTGCTGCGGCCCGGCATTTTCGATGCGCAGTGGAACGACGACGCACATCATGCGCTGCACGTACTGCTGACCGGCGAGACCGAGGGCTACTACGTCGATCACGCGCAGCATCCGGCCGATCGGCTGGCGCGCTGTCTTGCCGAGGGCTTCGACTACCAGGGAGAGGTCTCGATACATCGCGGTGGCCAACCGCGCGGTGAACCCTCGGGCGACCTGCCTCCCACATCCTTCGTGTTCTACGTCGAGAACCACGACCAGGTCGGCAACCGGCCTTTCGGCGACCGGCTGATCACGCGGATCGACGACGAAGCCCTGCGCGCCGCCGTTGCGCTGCAGTTGCTGTGCCCGCATATCCCGCTGATCTTCATGGGCGAGGAGCTGGGCAGCGCGGTGCCGTTCCAGTTCTTCACCGACCATCACGGTGCGCTGGCCAAGGCCGTACGTGATGGCCGCCGCCGCGAGTTCGCCGCCATCGCGCGCGTCGCGGAGAACGAGATTCCCGATCCCAACGACCCCAGGACCTTCGAATGCGGCCGGCTCGACAACGCGCCGCCCGATCCGCGATGGCTCGACTACTACAGGCGCCTGCTGACGTTGCGCCGCGAGGCGATCGTGCCGCTGCTGCCAGGCATGAAGAGCCTCGGTGCCGCCACGCTGTCGGATGCGGCCGTGCTGGCACGCTGGCGCGCGAGCAGCGGCGAAGTGCTGGGCATCGCCGTCAATCTCGGCAGCGAGCCCTGCGCGCTGCCGACCGTTGGCGGCGAGCAGATCTTCGCCAGCAAACCCGACAGCGAGCACGCACACCTGGCCGCACGCTGCACGGTCGCCTTCCTCCGGCGATGAGCGACGAGGCGGTGCGCGCGCTGGCCCGCGAGGCCGGCATCGTGGTGGAATGGATCGACGCGGCCGAGCAGCCGCAGATCGTCTCGATCGACGTGCTGCGGCGCATGCTCGCGGTGCTGGGCCTGTCGGCGAACTCGCCGGAGCAGGTGGCGCTGAGCCGTGATCGGCTCCGCGCACCGCAGCCGCTGCCGCCGCTGATCACCGCGACGGTGGGCGAGTCGCGCACAGTCCCTGGAATGACCGGCCGCGCCGAGCTGCGGCTGGAAAGCGGCGACGTGCTGCAGGTCACCGGCAGCGATTTGCCGGCGGTCATCCAGCCCGGCTACCACGTGCTGCGTGCGGCGGATCGCGAGATCCTGCTGGCGGTGGCACCCCGGCGTTGCGTCACCATTGCCGACATCGCCGGCGGCGAGAAGATGTACGGGCTGGCGGTGCAAACCTATGCGCTGCGGCGTGCCGGCGATCTCGGCATCGGCGACACGACGGCGCTGGGCCAACTCGCGCGCTGGGCGGCGCTGCAGGGCGCCGATGCGCTGGCGATCAGTCCGTCGCACAGCCTGTTTCCCGACGATCCGGCGCGTGCCTCGCCCTATTCGCCGTCGAGCCGGCTGTTCCTCAACCCGCTGCTGGCCGACCCCGCCTCGGTGTTCGGCAGGGACCGCGTCGAGCGGGCGAGCGCCGGCCTGGCGGTCGACGACGGCGATTTGATCGATTGGCCCGCGGCGTCGCACGCCAAGCGCACCCTGCTGCGGCGTCTCTATGCCGAGCTCGATCAGGATCACGATCCGATTGCCCGAGACCTCTACGCCTTCATGCAGGAAGCGGGACCGCGCCTGGTGGAGCATGCGCGCTTCGAGGCGCAGGGCGGGGCGTTCGACGTCGATTACGCGATGTTCGAGCAATGGATCGCCGATCGCGCCTTCGCCCATGCCCAGCGCACGGCACGCAGCGAGGGCATGCGCATCGGGCTGATCGCCGATCTCGCGGTGGCGCTCGACCGCAGCGGCAGCCAGGCGCGCTCCAGGCCGCAGGATATGCTCGATGGTGTGAGCGTTGGCGCGCCACCGGATCCATTCAACAGCAAGGGGCAGGGCTGGGGGCTGGCGGCCTTCTCGCCGCGCGCACTGGTCGAGCAGGGCTTCGAGCCGTTCCTCGCCACCCTGCGCGCGGCGTTGCGCCACGCCGGCGGCGTGCGCATCGACCACGCCATGGGGCTGATGCGGCTGTGGCTGATCCCCGACGGCCATCCGCCCACCGAGGGCGCCTATGTCGCCTATCCGTTGGACGATCTGCTGCGGCTGGTGGCGCTCGAATCGCATCGTCACCGCGCGATCGTGGTCGGCGAGGATCTCGGCACGGTGCCGCCCGAGTTCCGACAGCGCTGTCGCGACGTCGGCATCGCGGGCATGGACGTGCTGTGGTTCCAGCGAGACGACGACCGCTTCCTGCCGCCGCAGCGGTGGCGTAACGATGCGCTGGCCATGACCACGACGCACGACCTGCCGACGGTAGCGGGCTGGTGGCGGGGTGCGGATATCGAGTTGCGTGCGCGCCTCGGCCTGTCGTCCGACACCGACGCGCAACGGCCCCGGGATCGCGCCGCGTTGTGGCGTGCCTGCGTGAAGGCGGGCGTGGCCGAAGGCGCCGTGCCGCCGCCGGACGATCCGACGCCGGCCGTCGACGCGGCACTGGGCTTCGTCGCGTCCTCGCCGTCGCCGCTGGCGATCGTGCCCATCGAGGATGTGCTGGGGCTGAGCGAGCAGCCGAACCTGCCGGGCACGATCGATGAGCATCCCAACTGGCGTCGTCGCCTGACGCAGCCGGTCGACAAGCTGCTGAAGCCCATGCCGGTTCGCGGGCGCCTGGAACGTCTGGCCGCGCGGCGCGCGCCATGACACCGCGGGCTACCTATCGCCTGCAGCTCCATCGCGGCTTCACCTTGGCCGATGCCGCCCGCGTTGTGCCGTACCTCGCCGCGCTCGGTGTCAGCCATGTCTACGCCTCGCCGATCATGGCGGCGCGCGCCGGCTCGCTGCATGGCTATGACGGCATCGATCCCACGCGCATCAATCCCGAGCTCGGCGGCGAGGCGGGGTTGCGCGCACTGGTCGCGGCATTGAAGTCGCGCGGCATGGGCCTGATCCTCGACATCGTGCCCAACCATATGGCGGCTACCTGGGAGAACGCGTGGTGGGTCGACGTGCTGCGCCATGGCCAGGCAAGCCGCTACGCCTGCTTCTTCGACATCGACTGGCACCGCGAGGACGGCAGGGTCCTGCTGCCCGTGCTCGGCAAGCCACTGAAGGAGGTGCTGGAGGCGGGCGAACTGGTGCGCCACGACGATGACGGCACGCTCAGCTATCACGAGCATCGCTTTCCGATGAATGAGCATATCGAGCTCGGCCGTCAGCACTATCGCCTGGCGTGGTGGCGCAGCGCCGGCGACCGCATCAACTGGCGCCGCTTCTTCGACATCAACGACCTCGTCTGCCTGCGCCAGGAAGACGATCGGGTCTTCGAGGAGACACACGCGCTGGTGCTGCGCCTCCACCGCGAGGGTGCCATCGACGGCGTGCGGGTCGACCATGTCGATGGCCTCGCCGATCCCGCCGGCTACTGCCGGAAGCTGCGCGAACGCCTCGGGCCGGATGCCTACATCGCGGTCGAGAAGATCCTGCTCGGCGGCGAGACGCTGGCGCAATCGTGGCAGTGCGACGGTACGTCGGGTTACGACTTCATGGACGAGGTCAGCGCTGTCCAGCACGACCCCGCGGGCGAGCTGCCGCTGACCGCGGCCTGGGCCGATCTCAGCGGACGTCCGGCCGACTTCGCGGTCGAGGAGCGGGTGGCTCGGCGCGAGATGCTCGACCGCAGTTTCGGCGGCCAGCTCGAATCCTGCGTCGAGGCCTTCCACGCCGTGGCGCTGGGCGAGGCTGAAAGCGCCGACGTGACACGACCGGCGTTGCGTCGCGCGCTGGTCGAGGTACTGGTGCATTTTCCCGTCTATCGCACTTACGGCGCCGGCGGCGCCGATGCTGCCGTGCTGAAGCGGGCAGGATCGGCGGCTCGTGCAGCGGTCCGGCCCAACGATCGCTGGGTCCTCGACCATGTGCTGCGCTGGCTCGGCACTGGCGGCGGCAGCGACGATCAGCGGCGCGCCGCCACGCGCCTGCGGCAGCTGAGTGCGCCAATCGCCGCGAAGTCGGTCGAGGATACGGCATTCTACCGCTATGGCCGCCTGCTCTCGCGCAACGACGTCGGTTTCGATCCGTCGCGCTTCGCCGACTCGGTGGCGAGCTTCCATGCGCGCATGGCCCGCCGGCAGTGGATGGTGCCCCGCAGCATGCTGGCCACGGCGACGCACGACCACAAGCGCGGCGAGGACGTGCGGGCGCGGCTGGCGGTGCTGAGCGAGATCGCACCGGAGTGGCTCGCCCATCTGCGCCGATGGCTGGTGTGGAGCGCGCCGCTGCGGCAGGCAGGCATGCCCGTCGACGCCGATCTGGTGACGCTGTTCCAGACCATCGTAGGCGCGTGGCCGCTCGACCTCGATCCGCGGGACGACGCGGCGCGTGCGGTCTTCGCCGGGCGAGTCGAGGCATGGCAACAGAAGGCGCTACGCGAGGCCAAGCTGCGCAGCGACTGGATCGATCCGGACGAGACCTATGAAGAGGCGGCGCGCACCTTCGTCATCCGGCTGATCGCCGGGCGCGCCATTCCCGACCTGCTCGAGGACATCGTCGCGCTCGTCGAGCGCATCGCGCGGGCCGGGGCGGTCAACAGCCTCGCACAGCTGGTGCTGAAGCTCACGGTGCCCGGCGTGCCCGACACCTACCAGGGCACCGAGTTCTGGGATTTCAGCCTGGTCGATCCCGACAATCGGCGGCCCGTGGACTTCACACGGGTTGCCGAGTGCCTGGGAAGTCCCGCGCAGAACTGGCGGTCCGGATTCGGCAAGCAGGAGATCCTCGCGGCTTTGTTGGCGCTGCGCTCGAAGATGCCCCGGGTGTTCGCGAACGGTTCATACGAGCCGGTCGAAGTCCGAGGACCGCAGGCGGACCGCTTCATCGCTTTTGCGCGGCGGCACGAGGCGGAGAGTATCGTTGTGGCGGTGCCCCGCTTGCCCTGTCCGATGATCGACGCGCAGGCACCCTCACTTTCGTCGGAAGCGCTTGGCGGCAACGCCCTGCGACTGCCGTTCGAAGCAGCGCGCTTCGTGGACGTTTTCGACTCGCGGGAGATTGGCGGCAATGCACCCGATCTGGCGCTGGCGTGGGTCTTCGGCGGCCGACCGGTGGCCGTGCTCCGGACCAAATGAGTAACCCAAGGACGTGCTGGATGTCGCACGCAGGAAAACAAAAGCAGCAGCGGCAGCCCGAGCTGCATTTCCAGTCGCCTATATCGCAGTGAAAGTGTGCCGATACCGGCTCGCCGACCAGCACTCCCCACGCGAACCGGCGGACGACTGGAGTCTGCGCTCGTGAATTGCCCACTCTGCATATGATGGGAAGTGCGAGAGCTAGAATTCCAGCAGATTGTCCCGCAGATGATTGTGTGCATAGGCCTTGCGGGTCAGGCCACGGCGCTGCAGTTCCGGCACCAGCCCGTCGCAGACCTCCATCACGCCGCGACGGTCGATGGGAGTATCAGAAATCAGGAAGCCGTCACCGCCCACTTCCTCCATGATCTCCTGCATCACGCCCGCGACGTGATCGGGCGTACCGGTGTAGTCGAGGCTGCCCTTGCTCGCGTAACCGCGCACGATCTCGCGAAGAGGCTTGCCGAGCCACCGGGCAAGCGAGGACTGGTGGCCGTTGGTCGTCAGCGTGAGCGGCAGATTCTCGTCGAGATCGAACTTGGAGAAGTCGATTCCGGTCAGCCGTGACATCCCGGCCAGCTGCATCTCGACGTGCTTCAGCGAGTCCTCCTGCTGCAGCCGGCGCCGCTCGCGCGCTGCTTCCATCGTCGTATCGACGATCGGAGAGCACAGGAACAGCAGCTTGATGTCGTCTGGATTGCGCCCCATTGCGGCGGCGTTGGCGCGCACCTCCTTGCGATACGCCTTCATCTTCTGGATGTCGCTGCCTTCCGTGATGATGGTGTCCGCCCATTTCGACGCGAACTTTTTGCCCGCCGGCGAGCCGCCCGCCTGCACGATCGGCACACGGCCCTGGGGCGAGCGCGGCGCGTTGATCGGCCCGCGCACCTTGAAATACTTGCCCTCGTGATGGATCGGCCGGACCTTCTTGCCGTCGGCGAACATCGGCGTGACGGGATCGAGCACCACCGCGTCTTCGTCCCACGCCTCCCACAGCTTGGTAACCACATCGGCGAATTCGTCGGCAACCTCGTAGCGCTCGTCATGCGGCCGGTGCTTTTCGTGGCCATAGTTCTGCGCCGTGCCGTCGTTGCTGCCGGTGACGCAGTTCCAGCCGATGCGGCCCTCGGTGACGTGGTCGAGCGAGTTGATGAGACGCGCCGCCAGGTACGGCGGGTATTCCGAGATCGAGAGCGTCGGCACGAGGCCGAGATGCGTCGTGGCCTGCGCGAGATATGGCACCAGGACCGGCGGGTCGAGCTTGGGCGAGCCTTGCGCGTATTGCAGGTAGGTGTCGTGGTTGCCCTTGTAGGTGTAGGGAACGTTCGAGGAATCCTCGATGATCATGTAGTCCATGCACGCCCGCTCCATTCCCTTGGCAAGGTCTATGAAGATGTCCGGCATCATCCAGCGCTGGACGTCGGAAGCGCTGCCGGCCCACATCGAGCGCCAGTTCTTGGACGCGAAGCTCTGGCCCAGGAACCAGGCGAGATGAAACGGCTTAGGCATGCGGGCGTACTCCTTTGAGACGGATGCATTTGGCCCAGTGACCGCCGCCCAGCGGATGCTGCGGCGGGTCGACGGCAGCGCATTCATCGACGGCAACGGGACAGCGCGTGCGGAAGCGGCAGCCTGACGGCGGATTGGCCGGATTGGGGAGGTCGCCCTTGAGGATGATGCGCTGGCGCTGGGCTTCGATGTCGGGATCGGGCACCGGCACGGCCGACATCAGCGACTGGGTATAGGGATGCGCGGGCGCGGTGTAGATCTCTTCCTTGCTGGCCATCTCGACGATCTTGCCGAGATACATCACCGCCACCTTGTCGCTCATGTGGCGCACGATCGACAGATCGTGGCTGATGAAGATGTAGGTGAGGTGCAGCCTCTCCTGCAGATCCTGCAGCAGGTTGACGATCTGCGCCTGGATCGACACGTCGAGGGCGGAAACCGGCTCGTCGCAGACGATCAGCTCCGGCTCGACCGCCAGCGCGCGACAGATCGCGACCCGTTGCGCCTGCCCGCCGCTCAGCTCGTGCGGATAGCGCTCGGCGAGATGGCCGGCAAGACCCACCAGATCCAGCAACTCGCCGATGCGGGCGTGGCGCGCGCGCCCGGTGTGCAGGCCATGGATGTCGAGCGCCTCGCCGACCAGATCGCCGATCGGCAGACGCGGGTTGAGACTGGCATGCGCGTCCTGGAAGATGATCTGCAGCTTGCGCCGCATGCGCCGCAACTCGCGCGTCGGCAGCGAGCAGAGGTCGGTGCCGCCATAGAGCACCTTGCCCGATGTCGGCCGGATCAATTGCAGCAGCGCGTAGCCCGTCGTCGACTTGCCGCAGCCCGACTCGCCCACCAGGCCCAGCGTCTGGCCGCGCTCGACCGCGAAGCTCACGCCGTCGACTGCCTTCACCGTGTTGCCGTGGCTGGCGAAGTGGACGCGCAGGTCCTGCAGCTCGAGCAACGTGCTCATGGTCCGAAATCCGCGAGACATACGGCGGTGTGGCCCTGGCCGAAGGAGCGCGGCTGCGGTGCCTGCAAGCGGCAATCCGCGACGGAGACGCGACAGCGCGGCAGGAACGGGCAGAGCGGCAGCGGCTCGATCAGGTTGGGCGGCAGACCTTCGATCGGCGTCAGGCGGTGGGCGCGACCATCGATGCGCGGCGTCGAGCCCAGCAGGCCGAGCGTGTAGCCGTGGCGTGGCCGCTTGAAGAGATCGCGGATCGGGGCGGTCTCGACGACGCGGCCGGCGTACATGACATTCACCCGATCGCACAGGCCGGCGACAACCCCAAGATCGTGGCTGATCCAGATCACCGACGTGCCGCGCTCGTGCGTGAGCTTCTTCACCAGCTCGACGATCTGTGCCTGGATGGTGACATCGAGCGCCGTCGTCGCTTCGTCGGCGATCAGAAGTCGCGGGTTGCAGGACAGGGCGATGGCGATCATCACGCGCTGGCGCATGCCGCCGGAGAATTGGTGCGGGTAGGCCGCGAGCCGCGTCTCGGCCATCGGGATGCCGACCATCTCGAGCAAGTCGATGGCACGTTTCCTCGCAGCGGAGCCGTCGAGCTTCTGATGGCGGCGCAGCACCTCCAGGAGCTGGCGGCCGATGGTCAGCACCGGATTGAGCGAGCGCATCGGATCCTGGAAGATCATCGCCATGCTGGCGCCGCGCTCTTCGCGCATCTGGGCTTCCGACAGCGCCAGCAGCTCGCGACCGTCGAAGGCGAGGCTGTCGGCGGCGACGTGGCCGGGCGGCTCGGGCACCAGGCGCATCACCGAGAGCGCCGTCACGCTCTTGCCGCTGCCGCTCTCGCCCACCAGCCCGAGGATCTCGCCCTGAGCGAGGTCGAACGAGACGCCGTCGACGGCACGAACGGTGCCGCGATCGGTGGCGAAGCGGGTGCGCAGGTTGCGGACGCTGAGCAGGGCCACGGTCAGGCCCTTTCCTTCGCCGCAATGTCCTTCGCGCCAGTGTCCTTCGCGCCAGTGTCCTTCGTGCCGATGTCCTTCGCGATCGTGCGACGCGTGCGCCAGGCGCGTGGATCGAGTGCGTCGCGCAGGCCGTCGCCCATGAAGTTGATGCTGAGCACGCACAGGGCGATCACGCAGGTCGGCGCCAGGAACATCCAC
>CAYNOF010000431.1:0-1440 GCA_964398335.1 uncultured Rhizobiaceae bacterium | reverse complement strand
CCGGCGCGCGCGACGCCGCGATTGTTCAGCGCGCTGCCGTTGTCCGGCCGCAGGCGGATGGCCTCGTCGTAGTCGCGGATCGCCTCGTCGTAGCGCTGCTTGTCGTCGTAGGCGCTGCCGCGGCCGTTGAAGAAATCGGAGTCGTTGGGATTGAGCGCGATGGCACGATCGTAATCCGCGATCGCCCGGTCGGGCTGGCCGCGCTGCCGCCAGGCGATGGCGCGATTGTAGTGGGCGTTGGCGTTGTCGGGATCGAGCTTGATGGCCTCGTCGAAATCCTCGAACGCACGATCGCGCTGGCCCTGCATGCGCAGCGCCACGCCGCGATTCGAATAGAGGACCGCCAGCGCGCGCTGCGTCTCGAAACCGGACTCGATCAGCGACGTGCAGCTCTTGACCTGTTGCTCGGTACCGACGCCCTCGGCGCCCAGGCATGTCTGCCAGTCCTGCTCGCGGTCAACCTGTGCCGCAGCCGGGAGCGCAGCCAACAGGGCCGCGACAAACACCACGCGACGCATGTCTCCCCCTACGCCTGATTGGTGCCAGAACAGCGCGCGGGCACGGATGCGTCAATGCGCGGCGGCGACGCGTGTCGTTCTATCGCACGCCGTAGCGCGCCATCTCCTCGGCGATATCGGGATCGAGCAGCTTGGCCGCCACGATGTCCGTCGCGCCGCGCGTCGTATCGCCGATGCGCTGGCGCGCGATGCCGCGGCCGTACAGCGAGGTCGGCAGCCTGGGCTCGACACGCAACGCGGCATCGTAATCGGCGATCGCAGCGTCGTTGCGGCCTGCCTTCAGGTGCACCAGCCCGCGGCTGTCGAGGATATGGGCCGCGCCGGGCTTCAGGCGAAGCGCCTCCTCGCAATCCGCCAAAGCCGGCTCGAGCTGCCCGACGATGGCCCGCACCCAGCACCGGGAGTTCCACGCATTGGCCTCCGCCGGCGCGAGCTGGATGGCGCGCGTCAGATCCTCGACCGCCTTGTCGTAGCGGCCCAGCGCCTCGAGGGAGCCCGCCCGCTTGACCAGCGTATCGGCATCGTCGCCGCCCAGCCGCAGCGCCTCGTCGTAGTCGGCGATCGCCGCGGCGTACTGGCCCATCTCGTGGCGCACGGACGCGCGCGTCAGCCGCGGCGCCACATCGGCGAAGGCGAGGCGGACGGCCTCGTCCAGGTCGCGGATGGCGTCGGCCAGCTTGCCTTGGCGCGCCAGAACCACGCCCCTGTTGTGATGGCCGCGGTAATCCTGCGGCTTCAGGCGGATCATCTCGGTGAAATCGGCGATCGCCTGATCGTATCGCTCCTGAACACCGTTGACCCGGCCGCGCGCGAGGAAGAAGTCGGCGTCCGACGCATCGAGCCGGATCGCCTGGTCGAGATCGGCGCGCGCGGCGCCGAAATCGTTGGCGTCCTCATGCGCGCGCGCCCGGTTGTAGTACGC
>CAYNOF010000430.1:0-10576 GCA_964398335.1 uncultured Rhizobiaceae bacterium | reverse complement strand
ACGCCGACGCCATGGATGCGCCACTCGCCGCCGCCCAGATGCTGCAGGGTGGCGCCGAGCTGGCGCAGCGCCATCGCCGTGGCGACCATGTCGGGCCCCTCGCGGCTGCCCTGGATGGTGGTTTCGCCGACCGCCACCGCGCCCAGCATCAGGGCGCGGTGCGAGATCGCCTTGTCGCCGGGCAGCCGCGCGCGCCCCTCGAGGCGGGTCACGGGCGAGGACTTCAACAAATGCGCGGTGATGGCACGCATCATGTCGACTACTCCCCTCGCTGAGGCCTCCCGCCCGGCCAGCGGCGGGCGGAATGGCGCGGCAATTTGCTTTTGACAGGGACCGGCACGCATGGCAAACGCGCGGACCTGCCGCCGGGAGCCCTGTTGCCGCTCCGGGCGAGCCCCGTATTTCCGGATCGAGCAAGAGGCCGAGATGGTCAAAGCCGCGTGGGGAACCAAGCGCACCTGCCAGAGCTGCGGTGCGCGGTTCTACGACTTGAACAATTCACCGATCACCTGCCCGAAGTGCCATCACGCGCACGACCCCGAGGATTTCCTCAAGACGCGCCGCAGCCGCGCCGCCGCGGGTGCTGCCGCCGCAGCCGCCGCCAAGGCCGCGGCCGCCAAGGGCAAGGCCAAGGAGGTCGTGGACGGCGTCGCGCTGGACGGCGGCGAGCTGCCCGAGGTCGAAGGCGACGAGGCAGCCGACGATGCGGCGCTGGAGGATACCGACGATCTGGCGGAGGAGGATGCCTCGCTCGACGTCGATATCGAGGAGAAGCCGGGCGACGAGGAGACCTGAGCGGCGGCCGCGCGGCGGCCATCGAATCCGCTTGCGCGCCGCGCACACGCTCCATATCTAGTCGCGCACGCCCGCGCCCCAGCGCGGTGCCGGAAGTTTCGGGGCCATAGCTCAGCTGGGAGAGCGCTACAATGGCATTGTAGAGGTCAGGGGTTCGATTCCCCTTGGCTCCACCATCTAGAACAAGGGCTTAGCGGGCGACCGCTAGGCCCTTTTTGCGTTGGAGCCCGCCGGCTGATTCGGCGAGACACGCGAAACCAGTGCCGGCGCTGGCGCAGCTTGGCGGCAGCCGGCGGGGCGGCGCGCGGCAAGCGGTGCGATAGCGGCGAGCGGACTACGGCGCACCAACGGCCGGTGCCATCGGCTCCGGGTTCAGCACCATGCAATCGACCATGTGCCTGGCCACGATCACCGGCGAGGCCGGTTCGGGACCGGTCGGATTGCCGACGTTGTGGATGTACAGCAGGCCGTTGCCGAGGTAGCCCGGCACCAGCCACATGTGGTTCTGCATGCACAGCATGACCACCTGGCGCCGGTTGACGTATTGCACGAACTCGTCGCGACTGAGCTTTCTGTCGTGCAGCAGCGTGAACGAGATCCGGTCGTTCGACAGCGTCTTCACGACCTTGTTGGCCTCGGCGCAGGTGGCCATCTGGCCATACTCGTAGCCGTCGATGATGTTCGGCGCACCCGCCAGGATCTGCTGCCGCGACAACGCCACGCCGCGCCATTGGCAGATGATGGCGAGGCAGGTCGCCCAGCAATCATTCTTCATCTGCTGCTGCTGATGCTGCAGGTTCAAGCAGTAGCCGCCGGGAACAGCCATCGCCAGACTCCACCTTTGCCCGATGTGGTGGGTGTACCGGCTCTCGTCCCGGACCGCTGTTCCCCGGGGCACATCGTCTAAGCTCGAAACGCGCGCCGGCGTCGCGGAACGATTGGGCCCTGGCCGCCGCGTCGTACGCTTCCTCGCGCCGTGACTCGGGATCCCACCGGCTGCGCGGCGCGCCGAAGAAATCGCCGCCACAGAGCTGCAGCGCGCAGGACTTGCGGCCCGGCGGATCGGCGTCACGCACGCACAGCGCCCGGGCGTCCGCCGCCTGATGAACCAGCGCATGGCCGCCTTTGCCGCCGGAACTTCAGCCTATCGTACGCCGCGGTTCCGAGCGCCGCGAGGGATCCATCCGCACGCCGGTTCAGTGCGCGAAGAGTTCACGATCCTTGCAATGAAGATCGTGCGGATCGAAGAATTTGTGCGCCCAGGCGTCGGTGGTTCCGAGGAACCACCCGGCCGACGCGGCGGCATTGTGCTTCAGGGCCGCCGGCTTGGCTCCGCCCTTCGCCTTCGGGCCCTTGGCGGTGCTGTCCAGGAAGTTGAAATGATCGATGAGGCCCAGCGCTTCGATCGCGAAGACGGCAGCCACGTCCGGGTCGCGAATCGCCAGGAGGTTGTCGCCATTCGCCTTCTCGCCGCCCAGCGCGAGATTCGACGATCCGCAGTAGACGATGGGCTTGGGCCCGTTGAAGCCGCAGACCACGAACTTGTGGTGAATCTGGTGCCCGAAGCCTGAGATGTTGCGCACCTGGTTGAAGGGCGGCGGGAGCTGGGTGTTGATCGGCTTTCCCGTCACCAGGACGCCCTCGGCGCTGCCCACCTTGTAGAGCGCGATGCCCTTCGGATTGTCGGAGATGCCGAAGCTGAAGATCGACTGATTGGCGTGCAGCTTGCTCAGCGCGTCGTACACCGGATTCTCCGGGCCGCCATCCATCTCCATGACGGCGAACAGGACGCTTCCGTTCCCGTCCTCGACCTCGTCCTCCTGCTGGATGCGCGTGACGAGATCGCCGAGAAACTGCTGCGCGTGCGCCTCGTCGTGCGGCGAGAAGGTGATCGTCGTATCCGGTATCCCGTTCGCCTTGAAATGGAAGGCCTTCGTCGCCAGGGACGACTTCGCGAACGCGGCCGCGTGCACGTCCTGATCCCAGACCTGCTGGAACATCTCCGAATACTGTTTCGCGATGTCGTGGTTCGCGAAGGCCAGAACGTGGTTGGAGTTCACGTACAGGCCCGTGACCGAGAAGTTGGTCGATCCGGTGAGGACCCTGGTCGGCTTTCCGTCGCGCGAGACGATGAAGATCTTGTCGTGGGCGAAGCGGCTGAAGTGCCCGCGCTTGATGCGGTCCGCGCCGGCCTTGGCCGCGAAGAGATCCTCGAACTCGTCCTCCGCCGGCGGCTTGGTGTCGTTGTGGTGCAGGCTGGCGTTGTCGAGGATGATGCGCACCCGCTTCTTCGCCCCGATATCGAGCAGCAGGCCGATCACATCGGGCTCGCTCAGGTCGTAGGCGAACACGTCGACGGACAGATGCCTGTCGTCGCTGACCTCGCGCAAGGTGTCGAAGATCAGCGTGCGCGCCGTGAAGCCGGACCAGGCGTATTGCTGCTCGTAGGTGAACTTCTCGCCCTGGGCGTTCGAGCCGCAGATCTGCGAGGTGTCGAACTGCAGCTCGGCGTCCTTGGGACGGATCAGGGCATCGAGCCCGAAATGCCGGACGAAGGCCTGCGATTGGGTGAAGCCGCGGGTGAAGCCCAGGGCCAGGTCGCCTTTGACGAACGGCGCCACCTCGATCTCCACCGAGGCCGTGCGACCGGCATCGAGAGGCTGCATGGAGCCCCGCGCGTCGAAATAGCGGGGCGTTACGGCATACTTGTACTGGCCGAACGCCGGCTCGAGCCCCTGGTGGACGGATCCCGGAACGTGCACCCAGCGGAATTTGTGGATGGGCGCATTCAGCGTCGAGAATGCCGACTCCTTGGGATCCTGCGCATGGTCGGCGGGCACCTCGAAGCGAAGATTGTTCTGCAAGTAATAGGACGGCTTGCCCGGCGGCGTGACCTCGACAGTGAAACCCGCGAGATTGTCGCGCGCCGCCTCTGTCGCGAGATCGAAAGCGAGGAGCGTCTTCGCGTCCCCGCGATGTGCGACGAGAATCGTTGCGCCGTGCTGCACGCGCGTTTTCATCGTCTCCCCCCGAGTCGCTCAAGAAGGTTGAATGCCGCTGTCGGATTCTACCGAAGATAGTTTGCGGCACTGTTGCGATACTTACAATCGGGATAAGATGCGTCAGTGCTCCATCATGTATCTGCTTTCTTGCTGATCTTCGCGTGACTTGCCTGCCAAGTAAAATCGCAACCGGACTGACAATAATGACGAGCTTGCAGGCGGCGTGAGCAGTCAGCGCCCGGCGGAAACGCCGGCGCTGGCACTGGCGCCACCGGGACCGGCGCTGGCACTCGCGCTGGCGCTCGCTCCACCAGCGCTCGCACTGGCGCTGGCACTGGCCCCGCCGGGACCGGCGCTGGCACCCGCACTGGCGCTGGCCCCTCCTGCTCCGGCGCCCGCACCGCCGGTTGCGCCACCTGCTGCACCGCCGCCTGTCGCACCACCGGTGGCGGCGGCACCGCTCGGCCCGGCCGATCCGGACGCGCCGCTGGTGCCGGCGTCACCGAGTCCCACGCCGCTCGGGCTCGAGCCACCGCCCGCGCTCGCGACCGCTGGCGACACCGCACCGGGCGCGTCGCCATGGACCGAACCGAACCTGTCGGGACTCTTGAACTTGTCCTGCTGGTCGCGGGTCCTGCTGCGCGGCGGCGGCGCCATGGCGAGGTCGGGTGGTGCGGACGCGTCCGGCGGCTGGTACGCCGGACGCGGCGGCGGCGCCGCGCGATCGTTCGCCACGCGGGTGGTCTTGGCCGGCGCCGCGGTCGGCGGTGATGGAACCGGCAGCATGTCGAAGGGAAGCAATGCCGCGCCGCGTCCGGATCCTTGCTGCGCGAGGGCCGGCGGCGAGGCCGCGCCGCCCTCGGCGGGCTCCGGCACATAGGGCTCCGCAAGATCGAAGCGCGGCGTCGCCTGCAGGTCGGCGGGGCCATTGCGCTTCGACGGCGCGGCGATCGACTCGGCATCGACGAGCGCGATGCTCGTCATGGCAGCGCCGCCGCTGCCGCCCGAGGCCGCGCTGTCCGGTCCGTCGCGGCCGGCCATGAACACCACGATCAGGGCGGCGTGCAGCACGAGAGCCAGGCCGACGAAGATCGACCATCCCTCGAAGGACACCTCGTCCCATTTCATCGGCAGCTCCCCCGCCCGAACGCGCAACGCGACATCGGACGGCTAATGAGCCGCTATCGGTTGAGTTCCACACGCTGCCGTGCCGTGCGACAGCAAGGCGCGCCGTGCCTGCCCACTGGCTAGATCAGCACCATGGTGTCGACCATCCCGCTCGTCACCTTCGACGGCGTGGCCGGGTGCGGCCCGTCCTTCCTGCCGACATCATGGACGAGGAGATGGCCGAGGTCGTTGTAGCCGGTGACCAGCCACATGTGGTTGAGCATCGAGAACATGACGACGCGCTGCCGGTTGACGTAGCGCACGAACTCGCTGGCATCGAGCTTCCGGGCGCCGAGCAGCTCGAACGCAATCCCGCCATTGGTCATCGTCTTGATGACCTTGTTGGCTTCAGGGCAGTAGGCCATGTCGCCGAATGTGTAGCTTTGCAGGATGCCGGTGGCCCGGGTCAGGATCTCCTGACGCGTGATCGCGAAGCCGCGCCACGCGCTGATCATCGCCAGGCAGGTCGCCCAGCAATCATTCTTCATCTGCTGCTGTTGATGCACCAGGTTCAGGGAAAAGCCAGCCACGACCGACCTCCACCGCTGCTCTCGCAGGATGGATGTATCCGCTCCGGCCGCAGGTCGCTGTTCCCCGCGGCACAGGCCGTGATCGAAAATGCGCTAGCCGGCGAGCCCGAACCGTGCACCGGCGTCGCGGAACGACCGGGCTCGTGCCGCCGCGTCGTAGGGCTCCTCACGCAAGCTCTCGGGATCCCATTGGCTGCGCGGCGCGCCGAAGAAATCGCCGCCATAGAGCTGCAGCGCGCAGGACATGCGACCCAGCGGATTGGTGACGGTGTGGATGATGTCGCGGCCCAGCGGGTGGGCGTCGCGCACGCGCAGCGCCTGAGCACCCGCCGCCTCGATCACCTCGCCCTGGCGTCGCCAGAAGATGTTGTCCTCGCAGCCCGAGTACACGCCGATCACCGCCCACATGTTGTGATTGTGCGGTGTGACCGTCATGAAGGGCGGCCAGTTGATGTTCAGGATGGTGAGCGTGTCGGAGCGATAGAGCGTGGTGATGCCGCTCGTCGTGGGTTCACCGAGCGCGGCGATCACCTCGTTCGGCTCCGACACCGCGCGGGCGACGATCTCGCGCACCGCCCGGTGGCTGTCATCGCTCTCGACCGCCTTGCGGCATGCCTCGATGAATCCATCCTTGTCGAAGCGCATGGCCGCCTCCGCCGGTGGGAAGGACCCTATCGTGTGCCCTATGGCCGGCGACGCGCAACCAGGTTGCGCGCATCGCGGACCGATTGCTCGATCTCGGCAATCTGCTCCGATGTCAGCTTCGCGGCGGCCATGTCGCGCAAGCCGTCGGCGACGTCGTCGCCCTGCGCCGCCGCCAGCGCGAACCAGCGATAGGCCAGGGGGTAGTTCCGCGGCACGCCGCGGCCGTTGTAGTACAGCAGGCCGAGATTGACCTGCGCGCCGATATCGTCCTGGTCGGCGGCCAGCCGATACCACCGCGCCGCCTCGGCATCGTTCTGCGGCACGCCGTTGCCGTTGGCGAAGGCGTAGCCCAGCGCGAACTGCGCGCTGGGCTCGCCCTGCGCCGCCGCCAATCGATACAGGCGCAGCGCTTCGGCGTAGTCCTGCTTCACGCCGCGGCCCTCGGCGAAGAAATCGCCCAGCGCGCGCTGCGCCGATGGGTGCTCCTGCTCCGCGGCCATGCGATACCAGCTCAGCGCCTCGTCGACGTCCTCGGACACGCCGAAGCCGTTGTCGTAGAGGAAGCCGACGCTGTACTGCGCCAGCGCATCGCCGCGCGCCGCGAGCGGCCGCCACAGCCGCAGCGCCTCGGCGTAGTCCTGCTTCACGCCGTGACCGTTGAAATGCAGCAGGCCGATATTGAACTGGGCATAGGCGTCGCCCTGCTCGGCCAGCGCGCGCCACAGGCGCAGCGCCGTGGCGTAGTCCTTGCGCTGCGCCGCGGCGTCGGCGTCCTCGAACGGCCCAGCGACCGCCGGCGCGGACATGGCCAAAGCCACCGCGACAAGCGCCGCTGCGAGAGCAATCTTCATGGCTGGTTTCGGCAGTCGCCCACACTGCCGCTCCCCGACGATTCTCGTACCGAGAATGTCCGATCAGCGTTTCACAACCGCGTCGGCGAGTCGAGAAATGATGGTTTCAACGCCCAGGCAGAAAGCTGACACCTACGGCGTGTACACGCAGGTGGCGTGGGAGTCCTCGCGCCGGCCGATCCAGCAGCGTCCGCTGCGGCTGACATAGCCGAGCTCGTGGCCGTCCTCGTCGCACAGCGCCGGATCGGGCACCGCGTCCTGCGGCCCCTCCCACGCATCGAGCGCGGCCCGAAACATCGTCGACGCCTGTTCGTAGCTGTCGATCGGATAGAGATGGTCGCCCACGCGCATGTGGGTGACACGGGTGAGAGTCGCGCAGTCCAGTGGCATCGGTGCCCCCTTCAGGCACAGCAGTCTCGATTCAGATAACGTGCTGAATCCTCGCGCGTTGCGGAGTCGGAATTGCGGCATGAATCGCCGTTATACCGACTCAATCGAGTGTCTGGCGGAAGCGCGAGACGGCGATGGTCATGGCCACCAGCATCAGGCCGAAGAGCGCCAGGGCCTCGACGCCGAGATCGGCCAGCGTCGCGCCCTTGAGCAGGATGCCGCGCACGATGCGGAGATAATGCGTCACCGGCAGCGCCTCGCCGATCCATTGCGCCCAATGCGGCATGCCGGCGAAGGGAAACATGAATCCCGACAGCAGGATATTGGGCAGGAAGAACATGAACGACATCTGGATCGCCTGGAGCTGGTTGCCGGCGATGGTCGAGAAGGTGTAGCCGATCGACAGGTTCACGGTGATGAACAGCGTGGTCAGCAGGGCGAGCAGCCCGATATTGCCGACAACAGGCACGTCGAAGATGAAGACACCGGCGACCAGGATCAGCAGCGCCTGCAGGAAGCCGACCACGACATAGGGCGCGATCTTGCCCAGCATGATCTCGACCGGGCGGATCGGCATGGAGAGCAGGCTCTCCATCGTGCCGCGCTCGATCTCGCGCGTCACCGAGAGCGCGGTGAAGATCAGCATGGTCATGGTGAGGATCGTGCCCAGGAGGCCGGGCACGATATTGAGCTGCGTCGAACCCTCGGGGTTGTAGCGGCGGTGCTGGCGCACCTCGAACAGCTTCGTGCCCTCGACCACGGCGGGCAGGCCGCGATCGCGCAGCAGCGCCATGGTCACCGCCGTCTCGAGCGCGCTCAGCGCGCCGCCTGTGGCGACCGGATCAGAGGCGTCGGCGATCACCAGCAGCGCCGGCGTCTCGCCGCGGCGCACGGCGCGGGCGAAGCCGGCCGGGATCTCGACGACGAACAGCACGTCGCCGGATTTCAGCAGGTGGTCGATCTCGGCCTCGCTGCGCGCCACGCGGCGCACGTCGAAGTACGCGGTGTTGCGCAGGCCGGAAAGGATCGAGCGGCCGAGATCGCTGTCCTCCTGCATCAGCACGGCGGTGGGCAGGTTGCGCGGCGTGGTGTTGATGGCGAAGCCGAACAGCAGCAGCTGGATCAGCGGGATGGCGATCATGGTAGCGAAGGTGATGCGGTCGCGCTGCAGCTGCAGCAGCTCCTTCACGAACATCGCGCTGACCCGGCCGAGCATCAGAAATTGTCCTCGGCGTGGGTCATGAGATCGATGAAGACGTCCTCGAGCGTCGCCTCGTCGGGCGTCCAGCGCCAGCGCCGGTCGTGGCGGAACGGCTCGATGGCGCGATTGAGCGCCTCGGCGTCGCGGCCGCTGACATGCAGCGAGGCGCCGAACGGCGCCACCATGTCGATGCCCGGCAGCGTCTCCAGCCGCGCCGCGAGCCCGTTGAGGTCATCGCCGGCAACCGTCCAGGTCGTCAGGTGGGCGGCGGCAACCACCCCGTCGACCGTGCCCTGCGCCAGCAGGCGGCCATAGGCGATATACGCGATCTCGTGGCAGCGCTCGGCCTCGTCCATGTAGTGCGTCGAGACCAGCACGGTGAGCCCGTCGGCGGCGAGGTGATGGATCTCGGTCCAGAACTCGCGCCGCGCCTTGGGATCGACGCCGGCGGTGGGCTCGTCGAGCAGCAGCAGCTCGGGCTCGGGCAGGATGCAGGCGCCCAGCGCCAGGCGCTGCTTCCAGCCGCCCGACAGGTTGCCGGCGAGCTGCTCCTCGCGGCCCTTCAGCCCCAGCCGCTCGATCGCCGCGCGGGCGCGCTCCCTGGCCTTGTCGAGGCCGTAGACGCGGGCGACGAATTCCAGGTTCTCGCGGATCGACAGGTCCTGCCACAGCGAGAAGCGCTGCGTCATGTAGCCGACGCGGCGCTTGATCAGCGCGCTTTGCGTGAGGATGTCGTAGCCCAGGCAGGTGCCGCGGCCGGAATCCGGCGTCAGCAGGCCGCACAGCATGCGGATGGTCGTGGTCTTGCCCGAGCCGTTGGGCCCGAGGAAGCCGTAGATCTGCCCACGCCTGACCTGCATCGACAGGTCGCGCACGACGACGCGGCCGTCGAACGACTTGGTGAGTCCCTGCACGTCGATGACGACGTCGTTCATGGCGCCACCTCATCCTTGCCTTCCCTTTCCGCGGCAAGGCAGGAATCGCGGGTCGGCCGCATCACGGCACCACGGACACCGAGATCGGCTGGCCGACGCGCAGCGCCTCGGGCTGGTCGGGCAGTGCCTCGATGCGGAACACCAGCTTGGCGCGCTCGTCGCGGCTGTAGATCACCGGCGGCGTGAACTCGGCCTGGCTGGCGACGAAGGTGATGCGCGCGGTGAGGTTGGGCGGGCAGCCGTCGCAGGTGATGCGCACCGTCTGGCCCGGCGCGAGGCCCGGCAGCTTCGCCTGCGGCACGAAGAAGCGCAGCTTCACGTTGGCCGGTGGCAGCATCGAGATCACCGGCCGGCCCGCCGGCACGATCTCGCCCGGGCGATAGAAGACCTCGTGCACCAGGCCGGCGACCGGCGCCGCCACCGTGCGCTGCTTCAGGCGTGTCTGCGCCGATTCGACACGCGCCCTGGCCATCGCCACCGTCCGCCGCGCCGCTTCGATATCCTCCGGCCGGCCGCTCAGATTCGCCACCTCGATCTGGCGCTGCACCTCGGCCAGCGCGGCGCGGTCGCGATCGCGCGCCGACTCCGCCTGCTCCAGCCGCGCGCGCGTGGCGACACCCTGGGCCACCAGCGATTTCGAGCGCTCGTACTCGGCCTCCGACAGGTCGACCGCGGCCTTGGCGCGCGCCTCGCTGGCGCGCAGCACGGCGATCTCTTCCGGCCGCTGCGCCGCCGCCTCGATGCGCGCCAGGCGCGCGCGGGCCTCGGCCAGCGACGCCCGCGCCGCCTGCAGGTCGGCGTCCTGCAGGGCGTGCTCCATGGCGAACAGCGCATCGCCCGCCGCGACGCGCCGTCCTTCGCTCACCGAAAGCTGCTCCAGCCGCCCGGCCTCGTCGGCGGCGACGAAGACGAAATCGGCCTCGACCCAGCCCTGCCAGCCGGCATCCGATGGCGCGCGATGCAGCCACCACCAGGCGCCGCCGCCGAGCACGGCGAGCAGCGCCACGATCCCCCCGATCACCCGCGCGCGTTTCATGGCGCGGCCCTCCCCTCGCCGACA
>CAYNOF010000429.1:0-3107 GCA_964398335.1 uncultured Rhizobiaceae bacterium | reverse complement strand
TAGATCTCGCTGATACCCAGGGTTGGCGTTCGCTGTCCGCCCCTGATCGTGCCTTGCGTTACCGTCTCACCCGTTATCGTCTTGTCGGTAACAGCCGGCAAAGCGTAGCCGCTCGCATAGTCGGGGTGCAGCAGGATCACGCTGTCGCGCGGGATCGGGATGAAGAACAGGATCATGTTGATGGTGAGGGCGGAGCCCGCGTCCTGGGACAGGTTGGCGGACGACGGCTTTGCGAGCCATTGCACGTCGGCATTCCAGATAACGCTGCTCGTCGTGGCCTTCTGGCACACGCTCGTATACCAGGTCTTCAGGTTCTGGCCGATGTCGCTGGCCATGCTGCCGAGACCGGCTCCGTTGCCTCTGCCTTTCGCGAGGTCGACCAGGCGAACGACATAGGTGTTCACGGTGGCAGTCATGGCGGCGCTCATCCCCTGCGATGCCGCAGACGATGCATAAGCCCGCGCCGCGAAGCTGTTACTTGCGACACAGCCGGTGCTGGTGCCGGCCCGCTCGCGGACGCCGCCGCGCTATCGCCTCTTGAACCGGAGCTTCGGCGAAGCGTCGGCAATATTTGGCGCGCCCGGTTGGATTCGAACCAACGACCTACCGCTTAGAAGGCGGTTGCTCTCATCCCCTGAGCTACGGGCGCCTCAATGGGTCCAGCGGCCGACGCGGGTGAAGGCGAAATTGTCGGCGTAGGCCTTGGGTCTGACGGCGCGCACCTTGGGTTCGTCGATGGTGTACTGCCAGCCCTGCTTCTCGGCGTGCGCGATCGCCTCTTCCTTGCTGGCGAAGTACAGCTTCACCTGGCCCATGGTGTCGCGCGAGCTGGTCCAGCCCATCAGCGGGTCGATCTCCTTGCGCGTCGGCTCGGACTCGATCACCCATTCCCTGGTGTTGCCCCAGCCCGACTGCATCGCCGTCTTCGCGGGCTTGTAGATCCTGACCAGCATCGACTCCACCCCAGCGCATTGATGCCCAAAGGATCCGGGACACGCTGGTCGGGGCGGCCGGATTCGAACCGACGGCCTCTTGCGCCCAAGGCAAGCGCTCTACCAGGCTGAGCTACGCCCCGATGCCCCGGACAGTTCCCCGGATACTTCGGCCCCGGAAACCCTTGAAGGCGCACGGGTTTTATCAGCGACGAGGCAACCCCGGAAGGGATAAGTTGGTTTCAGCCGCCAGAAGGCACCCGAGGCCGCCATGTTCGACCAGGCGCATGAACCCGACCGCCGCCCCGCGATCAACGTGCTGGGCGGGCCGCTGCGTCCCTGCTCCGGCGAGCCGCTCACCGGTTTCTACCGCGATGGCTGCTGCAACACCGGCGAGGAGGATCGCGGCCTCCATACCGTCTGCGCCATCATGACCACGGAGTTCCTGACCTTCTCCCGCGCCGCCGGCAACGACCTCAGCACGCCCCTGCCCGATTACGGCTTCCCAGGGCTGAAGCCGGGCGACCGCTGGTGCCTGTGCGCGGCGCGCTGGAAGGAGGCGTTCGACGCCGGCTACGCGCCGCCGGTGGTCCTCGAGTCGACCCATGCCGCCACCCTGCAGGTCGTCACCCTGGCTGCCCTGCGCCGCTACGCCTGGCAGCCGAACTAGAACAATCAGCGAACGTCTTGGTCAGTTCAGCCGCCGACGGCATGTCGGGCGTGCCGAGCACGACGATGTCGCTGCGGCGAAAGACGAGTCCCCACGCTGCGCCGGCTTCGATGCTCAGGCGCCTGCCGACACGATGCACGATCGTGCAGGTCGCCGGGGAGTCGGCGAGATCGACGATGCCCTTCACGCGGATGACGCTATCGGGCAACGCGGCGAGCGCGTCCAGGAGTCTGGCGCGATGAAGCGACGTGCGGGCGCTGAAGTGCCAGCTTTCGAACGCGATGTCGTGTGATGGCGAGGCGCGCGCGCCTGCCGACGCGAGGCCGAAGAGCAGGTCGAGCGGCACGTCGGCGTAACGCGCCTGCAGGATGGGACGTCCCGGCGCCGTCTCGCGGATGGTTGCGAGGACGTCGTCGGGTCGGTCCACCAAGTCTAGCTTGTTGAGTACGACCAGGTCCGCGCCCTCGAGCTGGCGACGGGCGGTGTCGGCGACATAACGGTCGTGGAGATGGTCGCGCACCGCGCTCGCATCGGCCAGCACGATGACGCCGTCGAGCGTGAACTCGGGCTCGATGCGGATCAGGTCGGCGACGCGCGCGGGATCGGCGATGCCGCTGGTCTCGATCACCATGTGGTCGAAATCGGCGCGGCGTTGGGCGATGTCGATCAACGCGCTGACCAACGAGTCGCCGATCGAGCAGCACAGGCAGCCATTGGCCAGCGTGATGGTGCGCCCGTCGTGCTGCACGATCAGGCGGGAGTCGATGTCGATCTCGCCGAAATCATTGACCAGCACGGCAAAACGCCGGCCGCTTCTCTCGCGCAGCAGGCGGTTGAGCAGCGTCGTCTTGCCGGCGCCGAGGAAGCCGCCGATCACGCTGACCGGCAGGCGCGTGGCACTCACTGCTTCGGCGCCTCGAAGATCTTTCCGCCCAGCACCGTGCCCCACACGCCGACGTCCTTCAGCGCCTCGGGCGGCACGGCGAGCGGATCGTCGTCGAGCACCGCGAAATCGGCGCGCTTGCCGGTCTCGATGCTGCCGATCTCCTCGTCGAGCCGCAGCGTCCATGCGGCCCCCAGGGTGATGGCGCACAGCGCGTCAGCCACGGGAATGCGCTCGCGCGCGCCTAGCACGCGGCCCGAGGCAGTCAGCCGGTTGACCGCGCACCAGGCGGTGAACAGCGGGCCGATCGGCGTCACCGGCGCATCGCAATGGATAGCGAAGGGCACGCCCGTCGCGAGCGCGGTGGCGCAGGCATCCATGCGCTCGGCGCGCTCCGGGCCCATGGTCCTGGCGTAGTGGATATCGCCCCAGTAGTAGATGTGGTTGGCGAACAGGTTGACGCCCACGCCCAGCGCCTGCATGCGGCGGAACTGCGACGCCGGCGCCATCTGGCAATGCTGCAGCACGTGGCGGTGATCGGGCCTGGGCGTCTGCGTCGTGACGGCCTCGATGGCATTGAGCGCCACTTCCGAGGCCTCGTCGCCATTGGTGTGGATGTGCA
>CAYNOF010000428.1:0-4354 GCA_964398335.1 uncultured Rhizobiaceae bacterium | reverse complement strand
CTCCTGGCCGGAGCGGTTGATCACGCGGTGCGGCGTGGCGAGGAAGCGACCGTCGGTCCAGCGCCGCAGCATCATGCCGCCGTTGACCAGGAACGCGCCCTCGAGCGCCGGCGCGTCGAGCCAGCGTCCGTCGGGCAGGCGCAGCGACAGGCCGGGGATCCTGTTCTGCGCCAGGATGGTCATGAAGCTGGTGTCGAGATGCGGCGCGATGCCGAACTCGTTGTTGGGCGCCGTCGCCGCCTGCTGCGGATAGTGCGACATGCGCAGCGTGTACATCGGATCGACGAAGAAGCGCGCGAAGTAGTCGGCCGGCAGGTCGAGCGCGCGGGCGTAGATCGGCAGCAGCGACAGGGCCAGTCTCTCGAAGGCGTCGCAGGTGGCGAGGATCTGCTCGCGGAAGCCTGGCAGGTTGGGCCAGCGGTTGCGGCCGCGGAAGCGCGCCTTGGCCAGCACGTCGACGTGGTCGGCCGGCAGCTCGCGCTTGAAGAACACCGCCTCGTTGACGTTGGGCAGCACCGGCGTGTCGCCAACGAGGTTGTAGCGCGCGGTGGCGCCGCGCATCGGCATGTAGCCGATGTTGTGCTCGTCGATCTTCATCGCCTGCTTGGCCTCGAGCGGCTGCGCGTGGAAGCGCGCGGCCTCGGCGAAGGTGGCGTCGAGCAGCGATTGCGGCACGCCATGGCCGCGCACGAAGTAGAAGCCGATTTCGGTGAAGGCACGGCGCAGCTCGGCGCCCAGCCTGTCCAGCGCACCGGGCTCGTCGGCGTGCAGCGGCGCGAGATCGAGGACGGGAATCGTGTCGGTCATGGAGATGTCCTTCTCCTCGTTTCATCTGCCTTCCCCGCCGGCGCCCGCAGGGGAAGGTCGTAGTGCCTCACGCCGGCAGCAGGTTCAGCTTGCGCAGGAGCTCGCGCTCCTCCTCGTAGGTCTTGGCCATGTAGGCGCGGTACTCGGCGGCGTCCTTGATCAGCAGCGGCTGGTCGACCTTCTCGAGGAACTCGACGTGCGCCGGCTCCTGCGCCGCTTCCTTGAAGGCGTCGCCCAGGATCGTCACCACGGCCGGGTCCATGCCCTTCGGCCCGACCAGGCCACCGGGCGATTCGACCACGACATCGAGGCCCAGCTCGCGCACCGTCGGGATCTCGGGGAAGCGCTTGGCGCGCGCGCCGGTGAACACCGCCAGCAGGCGCAGCTGGCCCGCGTTCACCATCGGCGCCCAGCCCGAGGCCTCGGAGGCGAAATTGATCTCGCCGCCCAGCAGCGCGCGCAAGGTGTCGGCGGTGCCGCGATAGGGTGCATGCGTCCAGCTCAGGCCCTGCGCCACGCCAATGCGCTCCATCGCCAGGTGCTGCGTCGAGCCGATGCCCAGCGTACCCCAGTTCAGCTTGCCCGGGTTGGCCTTGGCGTAGGCCAGCAGCTCGGGCAGCGTCTTCCACGGGGCGTCGGCGCGCACCACCACGCCCATGACGTAGCCGGTGACCTGCAGGATGTAGGTGAGGTCGTTGATCGGATGGTAGGTGAGCTGCTTGTTGAGCAGCGGCTGACGCAGCACGCTCATGTGCATCTGCGACACCACATGGCCGTCGGGCTTCTCGTTCTGCAGCGCCATCGCGCCCAGGATGCCCGAGGCGCCGGCCTTGTTCTCGACCACCACCGTCTGGCCGAGCTTCTTGCCCGCCGACTCGCCCAGGATGCGAAAGCCGATATCCGCCGGCCCGCCCGGCGCCCAGGGCACGATCAGCCTGATCGGACGCTCCGGGAATTTCGCGATCGCCGGCGCTGCCAGCGGCAGGATTGCGGTCCCGATCAGGGCGGTACGGCGCGTGATGCGATTCATGGTCCTCGCTCCCCAACGGCGGCAATTCTGGCGGCGGCATCCGGGCAGGGCAAGCGGCGTCCCTCGTCGCTCCGCCCTCGGGTCGGAGGGGCCGGGGCGAGGGGGCGGCGATGCAATGCAGGCCCGGATTTCACGGGCCCATTCACCCCCCTTGAAGCACGGGGCATGCCACCTATCTCAACAGCATCGCCGGGCCCATCGTGGGGCGGCGAGGAACGGCCCGCCGGGAGTGTCCTGCACTTGGGGGCCACAGTTCGACCACATCGCTCACCTGGAGGGTGTCCAAATGCGTGCTTATGACTTTTCGCCGCTGTTCCGTTCGACCGTCGGTTTCGACCGCGTGTTCCAGCTTCTGGATTCCGTGAGCAGCGATATGGGTGGCACCGGCTACCCGCCGTACAACATCGAGAAGGTCGGCGACAACGGCTACCGCATCACGCTCGCGGTCGCCGGCTTCACCGCCCAGGACATCGAGATCGTGCAGCAGGAGAACGCGCTGAAGGTCGCGGGCAAGATCGCCGCGAAGGACGAGACCAACGCGTTCCTGCACCGTGGCATCGCCGCCCGCGCCTTCGAGCGCCGCTTCGAGGTCGCCGACCATGTGCGCGTGACCGACGCGAAGCTGGAGAACGGCCTGCTGCACATCGAGCTGGTGCGCGAGGTCCCCGAGGAGAAGAAGCCTCGCGTGATCCCGGTCAGCTCGAGCGCGCCGGCCCGTCCGCAGCTGCAGGCTGCCGAGTAGTTCTTCTCCCCTTCCTATTCGGACAGCCGAAGAGGGGCGTCGCGGGCAACCGCGGCGCCTCTTTTGGCGCGTCTGCATCACGGATCGCGGGCGAAGCGCAGGCGGCAGGCGCCGGTGAATTCGAACACAGCGGCAGGAAACTTGTCGGCGGGGCGTCCGCGCAGTCTTGATCTGGCAAGAGCCGCGCGCGTCCCGCGACCGGCCTCCGTGAAGCGGGCGCCGAGCCCGTCGCCCGACATCGACACCGGTACGGACATCGGACAGACCGCGTGTCGTTCAGCTCGATGCGCCGCTCACATGGGCGCTGAGCCTGTCGAACCGGGCTCTGTCCTTCACCTTGATGTGGTGACGGTCACGTTCCTCGATGATCCCGTCGCCCACCAGCTTCGCGAAGGTTCTGCTTACGGCGGCCGGCGACAGGCCGACATACTGCGCGATGTCGCTCCTGTTCATCGGCACATGGATCTCGTTGACCGGCTCCTGCCGATTCGCCTGGAGCTGTTCCAGAAGCTGCAGAAACATCGCGATCCGGGCCGCCGCGTCGCGCGTGGAAACCAGGAAGGCGTGCCGCTGCGTCTGCCGAAGTTCCTGGCACAGCTTGCAGATGACATGGAACTCCAGCTGCGCATCGTGACGAAGAAGATGCTGCAGCCTGGCGATCGGAAGACGGTACGCAGTCAGCGGGGTGACCGCCCGGGCCGAATTCACGTAATGCCCCTCCTCGGACAGTCCCACCAGGTCGCCGGCGAACAGGAATGCCGAGATATGGTCGCGGCCGTTGAACGCCTTCACCACGCCCGATACGACGTTGTAGACGGCGTCGACGGGATCGCCGCCTCGATAGATCATCTGTCCTTTCTTGAACCGGACGAGTGACGCGAAGACGGCCAGGCGCGCGCGTTCATCATCGGTAAGCAGCTGGTGGGCCTCGCCGCTCCGGGGATTGCCGACGGTCCATGGATCCACCGCGCGAATGGCAGGACCACCGCGGAGGGAAGTCGAGTCGAAGCGTTTGCGGTTCATGTCGAGCCTGTCAATCGCGCGCGAAAAGAATTCCCAGTCGAAGCATCCTGGCAAGCCGTCGCGCCCGGTCGCCTCGACGATCCTTGATCCAGATCAAGTTTCCTGCTCTTGGCGCTTTTCCCCGGCAGCCTGCCGCGGCAATGAATGCATGACGGACGCAAGGAGCAGTGCCGATGTCATCCTCAGCCAGGGACATCATCGAACTCAACATCGAGCACTACCGGGAAAGGCTTCGGACGGAGACCTCGGTCTCGACGCGCCGAACGATCGAGAGGCTTCTTCGGGCCGAGGAAGCCCGGCTCGCGAAGCTGCTGCCGTCGGTCAACACCGGGAATCCTCGTCCGCCTCTTTCCAGTCCCGCCAGTGAGTCGGACTGATCTCGATCACCCTTCCCGACCGGCTCACCCATCCGCGTACGGTTCGTCGACATGGAAACACCAAGCTGTGGACCTCGCCCTCGATCACGCTCAGCTGCAGCTCGCGATCGAAGGGGGCGGTTTCAACCGGCTGCCAGCCGCGAATGCCATGGTCCTTCATGGCTGTCATTATGCGGCAGCAAGACTTCACCACTCTTGACGCACGTCAATCGCGCCGGCCCGCAGTCCTATGAAGCGGCTGCCGACGGGCTGCCAGAGTCGCAGTGACGACAGGCGGGCACCATGGATTCCAAGCTGGATGTCTTCATGACCGAAGGCAACGTCGAGATCTACCTGTCGAAGTTGTCCGACACGCTGGATCCCGCCGTGCGCGAC
>CAYNOF010000427.1:0-9811 GCA_964398335.1 uncultured Rhizobiaceae bacterium | reverse complement strand
CGATGGGCGGCGTACCGGGTTCGCCCACGCCGCCCATCGGCGAATCGGGGGAGCCTACGATCAGCACCTCGATCATCGGCATGTCGGCGAGGCGCACGACATCGTAGTCGGGGAAGTTGGCCTGCTCGACCACGCCGTTCTTGACGGTGATCTCGCCGAAGAGCGCTGCCGACAGGCCGTAGACGATGCCGCTCTGCATCTGCGCACGGACAATGGCGGGATTGACCACGCGGCCGCAATCGACGGCGCAGACCACGCGCTTCACACGGATCGCGCTGCCCTCGACCGCGATTTCGGCGACCTGCGCCACGATCGAGCCGAAGGATTGGCGCAGGGCGATGCCGCGGCCGATGCCTTCAGGCGGCGGTGTGCCCCAGCCGGCTGCCTTGGCCGCGGCGTCGAGCACGGCGAGGTGGCGCGGCTGGTCCCTCAGCAGCTCGCGTCGCAGCGTCAGCGGATCCTTCTTCATCGAATGCGCCAGCTCATCGAGGAAGCACTCGTCGAAGAAGGCGGTGTGCGAGTGGCCGACCGAGCGCCAGAAGCCCACCGGCACCGGGCCCTTGGCCACGACGGCCTCTTGCCGGTAGGCCGGGAAGCCGTAGGGCGGGCGCTCGACGCTGTTGCCGTCGGGATCGCCCTGCTCACCGAGGCGCAGCACGCGGTTGATGAACTGGCCGGTGGCCGATTGGCCGACCAGTCGGCTGCGCCACTCCCAGGCCGTTTCCTTCGAGGCGCGCGCCTGCATGCGCGCCACCGCCATCGGCCGGTAGAAATCGTGGCCCATGTCCTCCTCGCGCGACCACAGCACCTGCACCGGCGTGCCGGACATCGCCTTGGCGATCGCCACCGCCTGGCGCACGAGATCGGGTTCGGCGCGCCGACCGAAGCCGCCGCCGAGATACGTCGTGTGGACGGTCACCTGCGCTTGGTCGAGGCCAGCCGCCTTGGCGGCGACGTAGCGCATCAGCGACGGCGACTGATTGGGCATCCACAGATCGAGCCGGCCGTCGGCGAAGCGCGCCGTGCAGTTCATCGGCTCCATCGTGGCGTGCGCGAGATAAGGCGCGCGATAAGTCGCCTCGATGCCGCGCTCCAGCGGCGGCTGCGTCGTGGGCGTGGTCTGGAAGCTGCGCGTCTTGGTCGGATCGCTGGTCTCGCGCGAGAGCTTCTCGTACTCGCCCACGAGCGCCGCGCTGCTGAAGCCGGCGTTGGGCCCGGCGTCCCAGTCGATCTTGAGGCCCTCGTTCAGGAAGCGCTGCGCCTTCCACCAGCTGTTGCCGACCACGGCGATCGCGTCGGGCAGCTCGACGATCTTCACCAGACCCTTCGGCAGCTCGCCGTTCGGCAGGGTGAAGCCCTTGGGCTTGCCGCCGAGCACCGGACAGTTGGCCACGGCGGCGTAGAGCATGTCGGGCAGGCGCACGTCGATGCCGAAGGTCGCCGTGCCGGTGACCTTGGCGGCGATGTCCAGGCGCGGCAGTTCCTTGCCGATCAGGCGGAACTCCGTCGGCTTCTTGAGCGGCACGTCCTGCAGCGGCTGCAGCGTGCCGATCGCCTCGACGAGCTCGCCGAAGCGGGCGATCGGCTTGCCGTCGCGCGTGCGCACCTGCGAGTCGACGATGACCAGGTCGGCCTGCTTCACGCCGGCCTTCTGCGCCGCCGCGCGCAGCAGCAGCTCGCGGGCCGAGGCGCCGGCCAGACGCATCGGCTCCCAGGCGTCGCGCGTCGAGGTGCTGCCGCCGGTGGCCGAGACGCCCAGCAGCCCGGCGACGCGCGAGCCGGCCCAGATCGCGATGTCGCGCATGATGCCGGGATCCTGCGAGCGGGGATCTTCCAGCAGCATCTCGACGTTGCGGTAGATGCCGAGATCGGCGGCGTCCTCGACGCGCACGTCGTCCCATTTCGCATCCATCTCCTCGGCGACCAGCATGGCCAGCGCGCTGTGGATGCCCTGCCCCATCTCGGCGCGCGGCACGGCGACGATGATGGCGCCGTCGCGGGACACCTTCACCCAGCCGTTCAGCGCCACCTCGCCCTCGCGAGTCCGGAACGCGTCGCGTCCGCCCAGCCGGTCGCGCTCATGCGCGAACCACCAGCCGACGAGCAGCGCGCCGCCACCCAGCGTGCCGCCGACGATCAGCTTGCGCCGCGTCCACTTCATCGCGCGGCCGCCATGAGCGCCGCCGCGCGATGCACGGCCTTGCGGATGCTCTGGTAGGTGCCGCAGCGACAGATGTTGGTGAGCGCCGCGTCGATCTCGGCGTCGGTCGGCTTGGGCTTGTCCTTGAGCAGCGCCGCCGTCGCCATCATGAAGCCGGGCTGGCAGTAGCCGCATTGCGGCACCTGCAGCTCGATCCATGCCGCCTGCACGGCGTGCAGGCGCTCGCCGCCCAGCCCTTCGATGGTCAGCACCTCGCGCCCGGCCACCTGGTCGACCGGCATCGAGCAGGAGCGGATCGCCTGGACGTCGACATGCACCGTGCAGGCGCCGCAGGCCGCGACGCCGCAACCGTATTTCGTGCCGACCAGCGCGAGATCCTCGCGCAATACCCACAGCAGCGGCTTGTCCGGCTCGACCTCGATCTCGCGCCGTTCGCCATTGATGGTGACCGGGATCATCGCCTCAGGCCCGACCGAGCAGCGCCTGGCGGAAGCGGTCCTTGAGATGCGCGCCGTCCTGCGGCGGCATCACGAACTCGAGCTTCTCGACCATCACCTTCACGACGCGGAACACCGGACCGGTCTTGCGGCGCAGATCAGCGACGAGCTGTGCCACATCGCCCTCGTCGTGCACGATGCTGCTGTCGGCGATGCCGCAGCCTCTGGCGATGACGCTGAGATCGGTGCCGGCGCCGGAATCGGTCGGCCCCTTGTTGCGCGCGCTGGTGTGCGTCGCCTGGTTGCCGGTCTCGCCGAACTTCTCATTGTCGAGCACGCAGATCGCCAGGTTGTGCGGCTGCTGCGTCGCGACGGTGGCCAGCGAGCCCATGCCCATCAGCATGTCGCCGTCGCCGGTGATCACCAGCACGCGCTTGGTGGGCTGCGCGATGGCGAGTCCCAGCCCCATCGAAACGGTGGCGCCCATCGCACCCCAGAGCGGCATGTTGAGCGGGCGGTCGCCGGCCTCGGTGATGTCCCAGTTCGAGGAGCCGAGGCCGGCGATCACCAGCAGATCGTCGGTGGCGCCCTCGAGGATCTTCCTGACCAGCGGACGGCGCCGCAGCGTTGCGTTGCTCATCTCACTTCTTCCCGAACGTCTTGATGCCGATCAGCTTCTGGCGCAGCAGCACCGCCACCGCCTGGCCGCCGTTGAACGCGGCGCGCGTGGCGGCGTCGACGGTGGCCTTCACCTCCTCGGCCTTGTCGACCGAGTAGAGCAGCACGCCCATCGCCTCGAGCACCTTGGGCGTGCCCTGGCCCATCGGGTATTGCCACGAATTGAACTCGCCCCAGTCGCCGCGCATGGTGATCAGGGTGAGCAAGGGGAAGCGCAGGGTCTTGGTGAGCCCCATCAGGTTGATGGTGTTGCCGACACCCGAGCTCTGCATCAGCAGCACCGAGCGCTGGCCGCCGAGCCAGGCGCCGGCGGCCAGCGCCACGCCCTCCTCTTCCGTCGTCAGCGGCAGGGTGCGCATGGCGTTGGAGCGCTGGCAGGCCTCGATCAGCCGCGCGTGCCCGGCGTCGGGCACGTGGTAGACCTGCTTGATCTCGTGGGCCTGCAGGACGGCGAAGATATCGTCGCGCCAGTCCGGCGCCGCAGGGGCGTTCATGAATCTCTCGCTGTTACTCAAACCGACGGCCGGAGATTAGCCGTGTCGCGGCGCGATGGCGATATCAGCTCTTGCGCTCGATGAAGGTGTCGCCCAGCACCAGCACGTCCATTTTCGTGCGCAGGAAGCAGTCGATGGCTTCCTCGGGCCTGCACACCACCGGCTCGTTCTCGTTGAAGCTGGTGTTGAGCACGATCGGCACGCCGGTCTGATCACGCACCGTCGAGATCAGGCGGTGGTAGCGCGGATTGGTGTGCGCATCGACGGTCTGCAGGCGGCCCGAGCCGTCGACATGCGTGACCGCCGGGATCTTCGGCCGCTGATCGGGCCTGATGCGGAAGACCTGCATCATGAACGGCACGTCGTCGTCGGTCTCGAACCAGTCCTTCACCGCCTCGCGCAGGATCGAGGGCGCGAAGGGCCGGAACGATTCGCGGCGCTTGATCTTGAGGTTCAGGATGTCTTTCATGTCGGCGCGCCGCGGGTCGCCGAGGATCGAACGGTTGCCCAGCGCGCGCGGGCCCCACTCCATGCGGCCCTGGAACCAGCCGATCACCTTCCCGTCGCCAATCGCGCTCGCCGTGCGACGGCAGAGCTCGGCCTCGTCGGCAATGACCTCGATCGAGCAGTTCGCCGCATCGAACTCGCTGCGACGGGCAGCCACCGCCGCCGCGATCTTCTCGGGCTTGGCAGCGGGGCCCCAATAAGCGTGATCCATCACGAAGTGACGCTTGGCGCCGCTGCTGTGCGGCAGGCCGTGCCAGACCTGGAAGGCCGCGCCGATCGCGCCGCCGGCGTCGCCGCCGGCCGACTGGATGTAGCAGTGCTTGAACGGCGAGCGCTCGTAGACCTTGCCGTTGGCGACCGAGTTGTAGGCGCAACCGCCCGACAGCACGACGGCGTCGCATCGATAGCGCTTGTGCAGCGCGCCGAGCAGATTGAAGAACGCCTCCTCGTACATCGCCTGCGCCGAGCGGGCGATGTCCTTGTGGCGCTGCTCCAGCGCATCGTCCTTGCCGCGCGCCGGACCCAGCAGCTCGACCATCGCCGGCGACCAGATGCGCCCGCCCGACGGCGTGCCGTCGCGCACCTCGTACTTCGACCCTTCGCGCGCATGCGTGTAGTAGCGCAGGTCGAGCTCGAAGGAGCCGTCGTCCTTGAGCTTCACCAGCCGGCGCATCTGCTCGAGGTATTTCGGCTCGCCGTAGGGCGCCAGCCCCATGACCTTGTACTCGTCGCCGTAGTTGGGGAAGCCGATGAACTGGGTCACGCCCTCGTAGAAGATGCCCAGCGAGTTGGGGAAGTGCACGCGGCCGTCGATGCTCAGCCGGTTGCCCTCGCCCATGCCCCAGGCGGCGCTGGCGAAGTCGCCGAAGCCGTCGACCGACACCGCCACCGCGCGCTCGAAGGGCGAGACGTAGAAGGTCGAGGCGAGGTGGCAGAGGTGATGCTCGACGGCGTGCACGGTGCCGGCGAATTTCGACTCGGGCAGGTGGACGGCGAGCTGGTCGGCGACGTCATCCCATTGGCGGCGGTTGCGCACCCGGCTCATGATCAGGTCGAGGCTGGGACGCTTGGTGAGGACGTAGCCGACCTTGCGCCAGAAGCTGGCGCGGCTGTCGCGGTTGATCGCGACGTGGGCCACCTGATCGAGCGAAATACCCGCTTCTTTCAGGCAATACCGGATGGATTCGCTGGGAAAGCCGCCCCAATGTTTCGCCCTGCGGAATCGCTCCTCCTCGGCGGCGGCGATCAAATCGCCGTCCTTCACCAGACAGGCGGCGGAGTCGGCGTGGAAGGCGTTGAGGCCCAGGATGTAGGTCATCGCTTGAAATCGCGCTGCAGCAGGAGCATCGAGAGGATCAGGTCGGCGGTGGCGCGCTGGCAGGCGTAGAACAGACCCGCCTTGCCGTCGAGCAGCAGGCCGCGGCCCAGCAGGCAGTAGAGGAACACGACAGGCGGCCCCAGCACGCGGGTCAGCCGCAGGCGGTCGCCCCAGGAAAGCTGCGACCACGGCGTCGAGGTGAGCTTGTCGACCTCGCGGCGCTGGTAGCGGAACTGCGAGACCAGCCAGCGCTCCAGGGTCTTGCGGTCGTCGTGGTCGATATGGCCGTGCAGGGTGGGCACGGTGCCCGACACGTGCGCCTTCTCGGTGTGGCCGTCCTGCACAAAGGTCACGCGGTCGCGCCGGAAGAGGGTCGGCAGCGGCGGATAGAGGGAGCCGCGCAATTTCTGCCCGTCGATGCAGTAGTCGAAGGCGGTGCGATAGCCGCCGATATCGTCGGCCGGCTCGAGCGCGGCGATCTCGTCGATGGTCGCCTGGGGCACGATGTAGTCGGCGTCCAGCCGCAGCACCCAGGGCGTGGCGATGCCGGTTTCCTGCACCGCGTAGGTCCATTGCCGCTCGTGGCTGTCGAAGGGGCGGGTGAGCCAGCGGACATTGGCGTAGCGCCGGGCGATCGCCTGGGTCTCGTCGTCGCTGCCGCTGTCGAGCACGACGATCTCGCGCGCCCAGCCCAGCCGGTCGAGGTTGCGCCCGATGTTCGGCGCCTCGTTCCAGGTCAGGATCACCGGCGTGATCTGCTCGAGCATCGTCAACTGAATAGATCGCGACAAATTACTGAAATTACGCAGATTTCCGCATATTTCTCAGATCATGCTATAATTCAAATCACGGGTTCAGGCCAGCGATTTTCCGGCCATGCGATAGCAGTGCACGCATTGCCCGTCGACGATCCAGTCGAATGGCCGGGCCGCCAGCGCCGCGAACGCCGCCTGGCCACCACCCGCGCCGGGGCTGGCCCAGTCGCCCGGCATGAAGACGACGCAGTGCGTCCTGTCGAGCCACTCGAGCCCGCTGCGGAACACCGCGCGCTCCGAGCCCTCGATAATCAGCTTCACCATCAGCAATTCCCGCACGCCCGCGCGCGCCATCAGCTGGTTGATGGTGACCGTCGGCACGCCCGGCCCCTCGCCCGCCGCGTCTGTGACCTTCACGCTCCAGGGCTCCTGTCCTTCATGGCGCAGGAACACGGTCGCCGGCTGGTCCCACAGCCCCGCCTCGACCACTTCGACATTGGGCCAGGCGGCCACGTTGCGTCGGACCATGGCGGCGTTGTCCGGGTCGGGCTCGACGGCGAAGATCGTTGCGTCGGGAAACTCGCGGGCCAGCCAGACCGAGGACAGACCGATATAGGCACCGCCGTCGACTACGGCCTTGGGTGCCGGCGCGGTGCGGGCGTAGTCGCCCAGCGCACGGCTCTGCGGGAAACGGCGCTGGTCGAGCGCGCCCATCAGGAAGATCTGCTCGAAATTGGCGACATCGGTGGTGCCCGCCCGCAACCACACCTTGTGATCGAAACCGGGAACTCGCACGGCGTGTAAGCCGGTGCCGGCAACGGCCAGCGCCCACCACGCTTTCAGACCCGCCCCCAGGCCGAACCGATCGACCGTCCGATAGAGCAGGCGGAGGCCCTTCTTAAGTCCCATCTGGATTGAATTACCTTTTATATTATGTTGATTTTACTTGAGAAATGCCAAAACTTAAAGCTATCATGCAAGATGTTCACGGTGGTCGCCACTGGCCAGCGCGGGCGCGATTCATTGACCGTGCGATTGGATTATTTCACAATAGCAGATACTTAGCGCGGCTTTCATAGGTGGCGTCGGTTGTGACGTCCGGCAGTCATTTTCGGAGCTCCCGTGCGGCAGGGACGACATGGATAAGTCGAAGGCGTATTCCGAGACCAAGCTGCTCTGGCTGACGCGCATCGCCGACGTCCTGGCGCCGGCCGTGATCGCCTGGATCGCCATCGCCGCCTGGCTGCCGCAGCACTTCAGCCAGTTCTATGACCAGTACTTCCTGGCCATGGTGACCAGCTCGCTGCTGGTGGCCAACATCTTCCAGGCGCTGCACCTCTATTCCATCCGCAGCCTCAGCAACGTGCCGCGCCAGATCGGCCGGGTCATGGTGGCCTGGACTGGCGTGCTGGCCCTGCTGATCGCCGTGGCCTTCGTCACCAAGGTCTCGGCCAACTTCCCGCGCGGCTGGGCCATCCTCTGGTACGTCTGGACCCTGGGCACTTTCATCGCCGTGCGCTTCGTGGTGGCCGGAGTCATCGGCCGCTGGATGGAGTCCGGGCAGCTGACCCGCGATATCGCCGTGGTCGGCGCCGGCCCGCATGGCCGCCGCCTGATCCAGCATCTGCGCGAGGCCGGCGGCGCCGACTACCGCATCGTCGGCGTGTTCGACGAGCGCGCCCAGCGCGAGATGGCACCGGTCGAGGGCGTGCCGGTACGCGGCACCGTCGACGATCTGATCGAGTACGCCCGCCACCACCACATCGACCAGATCGTCGTGGCGCTGCCCTGGGCGGCCGAGATCCGCGTCATGACCATCCTCAAGAAGCTGTGGGAGCTGCCGGTCGATATCCGCCTGGCGCCCGACATGATCGGCTTCCGCCTCGCCCATTGCTCCTACAGCGAGCTGGGCAACGTGCCGGTGCTCAACGTCTTCGACAAGCCGCTGTCGGAGGACAAGCTGCTGCTCAAGCGGCTCGAGGATATCGGCCTGGCGCTGCTGCTGCTGCTGGTGTTCTCGCCGGTCATGCTGGCCACGGCGCTGGCCATCAAGCTCGACAGCCGCGGGCCGGTCCTGTTCCGCCAGACGCGCTACGGCTTCAACAACCAGCGCATCCAGGTCTGGAAGTTCCGCTCGATGTACGACGACGATTGCCGCGACATCGCGCCGATCCAGGCCAGCCGCGACGATCCGCGCATCACCCGGGTCGGCCGCTTCATCCGCCGCACCTCGATCGACGAGCTGCCGCAGCTCTTCAACGTGCTCGGCGGCAGCATGTCGATCGTCGGCCCGCGGCCGCATCCGATCGACACCAAGGCCGAGAACCTGCTGTTCGAGGAGGCGGTCGCCGAGTACGCCGCACGCCATCGCGTGAAGCCGGGGCTCACCGGCTGGGCCCAGGTCAATGGCTGGCGCGGCGAGACCGACACCATCGAGAAGATCCGCAAGCGCGTCGACCACGACCTCTACTACATCGAGAACTGGTCGTTGCTGCTCGACATCAAGATCGTGCTGATGACCATCGTCACGGTGCTGCGCGGCAAGAACGCGTACTGATATTCCCGTCGTCCTTCGCCGCCATCGGGACGAGGCCGGCTGAGACCCCTCCATGCGCATCCTGCTGCACGACAATTCCGGCCATCCCTTCCAGGTCCAGCTCGCGCGCGAGCTGGCGCGGCGCGGCCATGTCGTGCGCCACCTCTTCAATGCCCGCTTCCAGACGCCGCGCGGCTCGCTCTCGCACCTGCCCGGCGATCCCACGACCTTCGAGGTGGCGCCGATCGATCCCGGCCGGCCGATGGCGAAGTACGACTATTTCACCCGCTTCCGCCAGGAGCGCGCCTATGGAAGGCTGCTGGAACGCGAGCTGGAGGCGTTCCAGCCCGATGTCGCGCTGCTCAGCAACACGCCGCCGGATTCGCTGCTGGCACCGCAGCGCTGGTGCCGCGCCGGCGTTACTTTGATCGCAAAAGCGCGTTTGCCCGAGCCGGTTGACGTTAGTGCTGTGACGGAACGTGCCAGCGATTGGTTGATGTTGACCTCGGGTACCTCAGGCGCGCCAAAGATCGTCCGCCATTCGTTGAAAGGGCTTTGCGGTGCGATCGTCGCGGAGGACCGTACGCGCGGAAACGCCGCCGTTTGGGCTACGTTCTATGACATTCGCCGTTACGGCGGTTTGCAGATACTGTTGCGGGCCATTATTGGTGGCGGCTCGATGGTGCTCTCCGATCCCGATCAGACACTTGCCGATTACGTGGCTCGGCTTTCGAAGTGTGGGGTCACCCATATTTCGGGAACGCCCTCGCACTGGCGCAAGCTTCTAATGAGCGGATCGGCTACGGGCTTCGCACCAAGCTACGTGCGGCTTTCAGGTGAGATCGCTGATCAAACATTGCTGGATGGCTTGAAGCGGGCTTTTCCGCAAGCCTCGATCGGTCACGCCTACGCTTCGACGGAGGCC
>CAYNOF010000426.1:0-4264 GCA_964398335.1 uncultured Rhizobiaceae bacterium | reverse complement strand
CGAGATGGTTGATGGCGAGGAACGGCTTGCCTGACGCCAGCGCGATCGCCTTGGCCGTGGTGACGCCCACGATCACGCCGCCGATCAGCCCCGGCCCGCCGGTCGCGGCCACGCCGTCGAGCTGGTCGAAGGTCAGCCCGGCCTCGTCCATGGCGCGCTGCACGACGGTGTCGACCACCTCGACATGGGCGCGCGCGGCGAGCTCGGGCACGACGCCGCCGAAGCGCGCGTGCTCGGCCAGTTGCGCGCGCACGACGTTGGAGCGCAGCCGGCCGACCGGTGCGGAACTGGCCTCGACCACGGCGGCCGCGGTCTCGTCGCAGCTGGTCTCGATGCCCAGGACGATCATCGGCGCCTTGTAGCCCATCCGTGCGGCACGATGGGGCTTTTCCGCCGCCGCCCCGCCCGCTACAGGGGTGGCCATGAGCAAGCCCGTCCTGCGCCTCGGCACGCGCGGCAGCCCGCTGGCGCTGATCCAGGCGAACCAGGTGCGCGACGCCCTGATGACCGCCCATGCCGGGCTCGCGGTCGAGATCGTCACCATCCGCACCACCGGCGACAAGGTGCAGGACCGGCCGCTGTCGGAGATCGGCGGCAAGGGCCTGTTCACCCGGGAGATCGAGGACGGGTTGCTGGGCGGCACGCTCGACATCGCCGTGCACAGCGCCAAGGACATGCTGCCGATCCTGCCCGAGGGCCTGATGCTGGCGGCCTTCCTCGAACGCCAGGACCCGCGCGACGCGCTGGTCTCGCCCGGCCATATCGCGCGCATCGCCGACCTGCCGCAGGGCGCCACCGTCGCCACCGTGGCGCTCAGGCGCAAGGCGCTGTTGCTGCACGCGCGGCCCGATCTCAAGACCGTGCCGATCCGCGGCAATGTCGATACCCGCCTGCGCAAGCTCGACGACGGCGTGGCCCAGGCATTGCTGCTGGCACGCGCCGGGCTGAACCGCCTGGGCCGGGGTGAGGTCGGCGTGCCGGTGCCGGCCGAGGACATGCTGCCCGCCGTCGGCCAGGGCGCGGTCACCGTCGAGTGCCGCAGCGCCGACAGCGCGACGCGCGACCTGCTGTCGGCGATCAACCACGCCGCCACCGAGACCTGCGTGCGCGCCGAGTTCGCGATGCAGGCGGTGCTCGAAGGCTCCTGCCGCACGCCGATCGCGGGATACGCCGTGCTCACCGGCGGCGGCCTGTGGCTGCGCGCGCTGATCGCGCGGCCCGATGGTTCCGAGGTGATCGCCACCGAGCGGCGCGGTGCCGTCGACGCGGCGCGCGCGTTGGGCGAGGATGCCGGCCGTGAGCTGCGCGGCCGCGCCGGTCCGCACTTCTTCGAGGAGTGATCGCCATCATGCGCGTGCTGGTCACCCGTGCCGAACCCGAGGCCAGCCGCTTTGCCGAAGCGCTGCGCGCCAAGGGCCACGAGCCGCTGCTGGCGCCGCTGCTGCGCCATGAGACGCTGACGCCGCCCGACGATCTCGACGTGCGCCTCGAAGGCGTGCAGGCGGTGCTGCTGACCAGCGTCAACGGCGCGCGCGCGCTGGCGCAGGTCACCAAGCGCCGCGACCTGCGCCTGCTGGTGGTCGGCGACACCACCGGCGAGACGGCCGAGCAGCTGGGCTTCCACGACACGCTGTCGGCGTCCGGCGACGTGACGGCGCTTTCCGTGCTGGTGCGCAAGCAGATCCGTCCCGATGCCGGCCCGCTGATCCATATCGGCGGTGCCGCAACCGCCGGCGATCTCGTGGGCCAGTTGACCTCGGCCGGCTACGGCATCACCCATGTCGCGCTCTACGAGACGCGGCTCGCCGACACGCTGCCCTTCGATGTCGAGCACGCGCTGGGCGCGGGCACCATCGACGTCGTGGCGCTTTTTTCGCCACGCACCGCCGAGGCGTTTGTTAAGCTTGCGTCCCGGCCGGAGATCGCCGGCGGGATCGCCAAGGTGTCAGCCGTGGCGATGAGCCAGGCGGTCGCCGAGCGGGCATCGTCCCTGCCGTGGCGTGACGTATCCGTCGCCAGGCGGCCGACGCAGGACGAGATGTTGCTGGCCATCGACCGGCTGACGCCTCCCCCGGCGGCAGCGGCCGACCAGGGAGAAGCCGTAATGAGCGACGCGCCCGCGAAACCCACGCCTGCCGCCGCCGAGCCATCGCCCCCACCGCCGCCGCCGCCCAAGCCAGCCGCCAAGCCCGAGCCGACCCGCCAGCCGCGCCGCGGCCTGGGCGTCATCGGCGCCTTCGTCACCGCCATTGTCGCGACCATTGTCGTGCTGGCCGCCATCACCATCGCCTATCTCGCCAACCCCGAGGCCATGCGCAGCCTGGCCTATTCGCTGACCGGGCAGACGCCGCCGCCGCGCACCGCCGACCAGATCAAGCCGTTGCAGGACCGCATCGCCGCGCTCGAGGCACGACCGGCGCCGCCCGATCCGTCGCCGGCGCTGCGCGAGGCGATCGGCCGGGTCGAGCAGCGGGTCGAGGCGCAGGAGCGCCGCATCGCCGCCGTCCTGGATCTCGCCACCAAGCTCGATGCACTGACGCAGCGCGTCGAGGCGATGGCGAACAGACCGCCACCGGCGCCACCGGCGAGCGGGCCGTCGCCCGACGCGGCGCGTCTGGACAGCGCGCTGGGCCAGTTGCGCGGTGAGCTCGCGGTCCTGAGGGCCGAGCTGCAAAGTGCGCAGGCCACGCTGAAGGCGCTCGCGGCCCGGCCGGCCGATGCGCCGCCCGCGACCCCGGGCGCACCGCCCGCCGCCGACCAGGGCGACGCGACGCGCCAGATCGCGGTGCTGATGGAGCGTCTCGATCGGCTGGAGAAGCGCGACGCGCAGGCCGCCGGCACGACGGCCAACCTCGCCGAGAAGGTCGAGGTGGTGCGCCAGCTCACCGAGCTGGAGGCGCGGCTGCGCGCCGAGATCGCGCGCGGCGCCGCCACCGACAGCAGTGCACGCGATGCCGCCGCCCAGGCGCGCGCGCGCGCCGACGCGGTCGAGAAGGACGTCGGCGCACGCCTCGATGCCATCGCCAGGGAGACGGCGGCGAAGATCGAAGGGCTGAGCCGCGACCTCGCCGCCCGCAGCGGCGATGACCAGCGCGCGCTGACCAGCAGCCGCGGTGCCGCCGTGATCGGCGTCGCCGCGCGGTTGCGCCAGGCACTCGAAGCCGGCGGGCCGTTCACCTCCAGCCTGGAGCTGCTGGCACCGCTGGCGTCGGCCGATCCGCAGGTCGCGGCGATGCGCGACGAACTGACGAAGGTCGCGCCGACCGGCGTCGTGCCGGTACGCGTGCTGGCGAGCGAGTTCCCCGCCGTGGCGCGCGCGGTGGTCGCCGCCGACCTCGCCGACGATTCGTTCTGGCAGCGCGTGCTGGGCAAGCTCAAGAGCATCGTCTCGATCCGCCGCGTCGGCGAGAACACCAAGGGCATGGAAGCCGACGCGATCCTGGCGCGGGCCGAGGCGGCGGTGAACGCGGGCGATCTCGGCCGCGCGGTGAGCGAGATGAAGCAGCTCACCGGCGCCGCCGCCGCGCCGGCCGCGACCTGGGTGATCAACGCCGAGACGCACCTGGCGACCGAGCGCGTCGTCGATCGGCTGAGCCTGCACGGCGTTTCCCTGCTGTCGCGCGGCGCCGCGAAATGACGACACTGCGCACGATCCTGTGGTTCGCGCTGGCCGCCGTGGCGATGGTCGCCGCGGTGTGGCTGGCCGAGCGGCCGGGCGACGTCACCATCGAGTGGCAGGGCTGGCGCATGGACACCAGCGTCGGCGTGCTGATGCTGGTGCTGGTGGTGTTCGGCGCGCTGTGCGCCGCGCTCTACGCCGTCGCGCGCTGGCTGCGTCATGCGCCCGGCTCGCTGCTGGGCAGCTGGGGCGAGGGCCGCCGCCGCAAGGGCTATCGCGCGCTGAGCCAGGGCATGGTCGCGGTCGCCGCCGGCGATGCCGGCGAGGCGCAGAAGCTGGCGCGCCAGGCCGAACGACTGCTCGACGAGCCGGCGCTGACCCTGCTGCTCTCGGCACAGGCGGCGCAGCTCGCCGGCGATCACGAGGCGTCGCGGCGCTACTTCAACGAGATGCTGGAGGACGAGGAGCTCGCCTTCCTCGGCCTGCGCGGTCTGCTGATGCAGGCGCTGCGCGACGGCGAGCCGGCCAAGGCGCTGGGCTATGCCGAGCGCGCCTTCGCGCTGCGCCCCGACACGCCGTGGGTGGTGCGGACCCTGTTCGACATGCAGGCTCGCGCCGGCAAGTGGCTCGATGCGCAGAAGACCT
>CAYNOF010000425.1:0-4401 GCA_964398335.1 uncultured Rhizobiaceae bacterium | reverse complement strand
CTGTTCGACATCATGGCCGGCCTGCCGGTGACCATCCGCCTGCTCGATCCGCCGCTGCACGAGTTCCTGCCGCACAAGCCGCAGGAGATCGAGGAGGTGGCGAAGGAGCTGAAGCTCGACGCCGCCGAGATCGAGGCGCGCGCCGCCAAGCTGCACGAGTTCAACCCGATGCTGGGCCATCGCGGCGTGCGCCTGGGCATCTCCTTCCCCGAGATCTACGAGATGCAGGCGCGCGCCATCTTCGAGGCCGTCGCCGAGGTGCAGAAGGGCAAGGGCAAGACCGTCGAGCCCGAGATCATGATTCCGCTGGTCGCGACCCGCAAGGAGCTCGACCTGATGAAGGAAGTCATCGACCGCGTCGCGCGCGAGGTCTCGCAGCTCTCCGGCCAGAAGCTCGACTACAAGGTCGGCACCATGATCGAGCTGCCGCGCGCCGCCTTGCGCGCCGCCGAGATCGCCGAGACCGCCGAGTTCTTCAGCTTCGGCACCAATGACCTCACCCAGACCACCTTCGGCCTTTCCCGTGACGACTCCGCCTCCTTCCTCGAACGCTACCAGAAGCGCGGCATCTTCGAGCAGGACCCGTTCGCGACCCTCGACGTCGACGGTGTCGGCGAGCTGATCCGCATCGCCTTCGAGCGCGGCCGCAAGGCGCGCAAGGATCTGAAGCTCGGCATCTGCGGCGAGCACGGTGGTGATCCGGCCTCGGTGTTCTTCTGCCACGAGGTCGGCCTCGACTACGTCAGCTGCTCGCCCTACCGCGTGCCCATCGCCCGCCTCGCCGCCGCCCAGGCCGCGCTCGGCGTCGCGCTGAAGACCGACTGACTCATATTCCCTCTCCCCGCGTCAGCGGGCAGAGGGTTAGGGTGAGGGGCCATCCCACAACGACCAGCCGCCGATGCGTGGCCCCCGCCAGACCCGCACCACCCTGCAGCGCAAGCTGCGCCGCGATCCGACCGAGGCCGAGAAGCGCCTCCGGTACAGGCGGCGCGCGGCCCCGCTCCCCGCTGAAGCGGCGAGCGGGAGATGAAGATGGACAAGCCCGCGCTCGCGGCAGCGCTGGCGCGGCTGGAACGACAGCCGGACGCCGACGACGTCCGCGCGCTGCTCGACAGCTCCTATCGCGCGCCGCGCGCGCATGTCGTCGGGGTCACCGGACCACCGGGCGTCGGCAAGTCGACACTGCTGTCGGCGCTGATTGCCGCATGGCGCGCGCAAGGCAGGACCGTCGGCGTCATCGCCGTCGATCCCTCATCGCGCCGCACCGGCGGCGCGCTGTTGGGCGATCGTGCTCGTCTCGCGACCGATCCGGCGGACGATGGCGTCTTCGTCCGCTCGATGGCCGCGCGTGATCGGCTCGGTGGACTGGCCGAGCTGACGCTGGGCGCCATGGTGATCATGCGCGCGCTCTTCGACATCGTGTTGATCGAGACTGTCGGAGTAGGGCAGTCGGAGACGGACGTCGCGGGCGTCGCCGATACCGTGGTGTTCTGCGTGCAGCCCGGCTCCGGTGATTCGCTTCAGTTCATGAAGGCGGGCATCGTCGAGATTCCGCACCTCGTTGCCGTGACGAAGGCAGACCTCGGCGCCATGGCGGAACGCGCGCGCAGCGACGTTGACGGTGCGCTGAGTCTGGCTGAGCCGGACAGCGGGCAGTGGCAGCCGCGTACGCTGCTGGTCTCGTCGCGTGACCGGACCGGCGTGCCGGAGCTCGTTGCGGCCATCGACGCGCATGCTGCCTATCTCGCCCGGGACAATCGACGTGAGCTTGCGCGTCATGTGCAGGCGGAGCTTTGGCTGGTCGAGGCGATCCGTGAGCGGTTCGGCCGGCAGGGGCTCGCACGTGCGGGTGATCTGTCGCTCAGGCCCGGTGCGTCGCCGTTCGCCCGTATCGCGGAGATTTCGCGTCGTCTATCGTGACGCCAACAAGAAGGACGAGGGAACCGGACCGATGGACGAGGTCGACTATGTGATCGTCGGCGCCGGCGCGGCAGGCTGCGTGCTGGCGTATCGGCTCAGTGCATCGGGCAAGCATACGGTCGCGGTGCTCGAGGCTGGTGGTCCCGACAATCACATCTGGATCAAGGTGCCGGCCGGCTTCAACAAGACGGTCTACGACCCCAAGCTCAACTGGGGCTACGAGACCGCGCCGGGTCCGCATATCGACAACCGCAGGATTCCGTTCCCGCGCGGCAAGGTGATCGGCGGCTCGGGCTCGATCAACGGCCATCTCTACGTGCGCGGACAGTCGGCCGACTACGACACCTGGGCGCAGCTCGGCTGCCGCGGCTGGTCGTGGGACGACGTGCTGCCGTACTTCAAGCGCGCCGAGACGCGCGTCGGCGGCGATGACGCGGTGCGCGGCCGCGACGGACCGCTGTCGATCCAGGACCAGCGCGAGCCGCATGCGTTGAGCGACGCCTATATCGCCGCCAATGAGGCGCTCGGGCTGAAGCGCACGCCCGACTACAATGGCGGCGACCAGGAAGGCACCTTCCTCTATCAGCAGATGATGAAGGACGGCCGGCGCTGGAGTCCGGCCGATGCCTATCTGCGCCCGGCGCTGGCGCGCGGCAATCTCAGGCTGATCCAGCACGCCTTCGTCGAGCACATCTCGTTCGACGGCAAGCGCGCGGTGGGCGTGCGCTACAGCGTCGGCGGCGAATCGCGCAAGATCCGCGCGCGCCGCGACATCGTGCTGTCGGGCGGCAGCATCAACACGCCGCATCTGCTGCAGCTCTCGGGCATCGGCGATCCCGAGTGGCTCAAGGGCATCGGCGTCGAACCGCGGCATGCGCTGCCGGGCGTCGGCCGCAACATGCGCGACCACTATGCCGCGCGCCTCGCGGCACTGGTGAAGGGCTCGGGATCGCTCAACGAGCGCAGCCACGGCTTCGCGCTGGTCGGCGAGGTGCTGCGCTATCTCTTCACGCGCAAGGGGCTGCTCGCCGCGAGTCCGAGCCACGCCGGCGGCTACTACCGCACGCGGCCCGGCCTCGAGACGCCCGACATGCAGCTCTACTTCGCGCCGGCCAGCTACGCCCCCGGCGCCTATGGCACGTCGGCGCTCGACACGCGGCCCGGCATGACCTTGGGCGCCTCGCAACTGCGCCCGGAAAGCCGCGGCCACGTGAAGGCGCTGTCGAACGATCCGAAGGTGAAGCCGGAGATCCAGCCCAACTATCTCGCCGAGCAGGCCGACCGCGACGCGATCGTCTCGGCGATGAAGTACCTGCGTCGCCTGCTGCAGACCAGGCCGCTCAGCGACTACGTGATCGAGGAGACCCTGCCCGGGCCGGCGGTGCAGAGCGACGAGCAGTGGCTGGCGCATGTGCGCGCGACCGGCTCGACCACCTTCCATCCCATCGGCAGCTGCAAGATGGGCATCGATCCGATGGCCGTCGTCGATCCGCTGACGATGAGGGTGATCGGCCTCGACGGGCTGCGCGTGGCCGACGCCTCGGTGATGCCGACGATGGTGTCGGGCAACACCTATGCGGCCACCAACATGATCGCCGAGAAGGCGTCGGACGCGATCCTCGCCGCCTAGCGCCAGGCGCGCACGACGCAGGTCGCCGTGGCGTGCAGGATGGGATCGACCGGCGTGTGGCTGAACAGCCAGGCCTCGGCGTTGAGCAGGCTCTTGCCGCGCCGGATCACCCGCGAGATCGTCACCACGTCGGCCGCCTGCGCCGGGCGCAGGAAGGTCGTGCTCATGGTCGAGACGAGCGGCACCGAGCCGGCGCCCAATGCGGCCTGGCCGGCGGCATAGATCGCGGTGTCGGCGAAGCCCAGCAGGGTGGGGCCGGAGAAGATGTCGCCGGGTCCCAGCAGATCGTCGCGGAAGGGAAAGCGCAGGCGGATGTCCTGGTCCTCGGCCTCCTCGATGATCACGCCATGAAGATCGATCGCCGGCAGACGGTCGGCGAGCAGGCGGGCAAGTTCTGCGGCGGTCAAGACTGGCGGGCTCCGGCGGGCACGGCTATCAACCGATTATGTCCTTCCTCGATCATATCAGGCACTGCAACGCGCACGACATCAGCCAGTTCGAGCCGTGGCATATCGGCCGCCAGCGCGTCGGCTGGATCCACCACGACTTCGCGCCGCGTCTCGTCGCGCGGCCCGATCTCTTCGAGCGCATCGCCGGCGGCTGGTGCCTGTCCCAACGCCTGGAGGAGCCGGCGGCACGCACCATGGCGGTCGAAGCGTGGCTGAGGGAATTGCGCGCCGAAGGCCTGTTCGACGACTGGCGCGAGGAGCGCTATCCGGTGACGCCCGACCTCAAGCGCCCGCCGCTGATGGACATGGAACGGGCCGCGGTGCCGAGCTTCGGCGTGCGCGCCTTCGGCGTGCACCTCACGGGCTTCGTGCGCCGCGCCGACGGCCTGCACATCTGGGTGC
>CAYNOF010000424.1:0-5403 GCA_964398335.1 uncultured Rhizobiaceae bacterium | reverse complement strand
ACACGACGACGTTGTCGTCGCGCTGCATGCTGACGTCGAGCGCGTCGCGGATCGCCTCGACCATGTTGCGCCGGGGCATGGTTCAGCGCCGTTCTTCATGCCTTCTCCCCGCGAAGGCGGGGAGAAGGTGGCGCGCAGCGCCGGATGAGGGGATGCGCGGTGCCGGGATGGAACCGGGGCTGCGGCATGTGCTTCGATCGTCGAAGTGTTTTGTGTTTCCAGCCATCACAAAGCCCCTCATTCCCGCCGGATCGGCGCAACTGCGCCGATCCGGCGCACCTTCGGCACCTTCTCTCGCCTTCGCAGGGAGAAGGGAAAATCAAAACCCCGCCTGCTGGCGCTGGCGGCGCAGGTGCGGCGGCATCTCGGCGTAGACGCCCTCGAACATGTCGCGCGCCGAGGGATGCGGGCCGCTGTGCAGCGTGCCGTGGCTCTCGGCCTCCTTCTGGGCGGCGATCACCTCGGCCATGATCTCGGCCTCGCGCTGCTTGTGGCGCTCCTCGCTCCAGGCGCCGCGGACGATCAGGTGGTTCTTCAGGCGGATCACCGGGTCGCCCAGCGGCCAGGCGTCGGACTCATCCCTGGGCCGGTAGGCCGTGGGATCGTCCGAGGTCGAGTGCGCGCCGACGCGGTAGGTGACGTACTCGACCAGGGTCGGCCCGAGATTGGAGCGCGCGCGCTCGATCGCCCAGCGCGCCACCGCGTGCACCGCGAGGTAGTCGTTGCCGTCGACGCGCAGGGCGGGGATGCCGAAGCCCAGGCCGCGCGCGGCGAAGGTGCCCGAGCCGCCGCGGGCGATGCCCTGGAAGGTCGAGATCGCCCACTGGTTGTTGACGATGTTCAGCACCACCGGCGCCTTGTAGGTCGAGGCGAAGACCAGCGCCGAATGGAAATCCGACTCCGCCGTCGAGCCGTCGCCGATCCAGCCCACGGCGATCTTGGTGTCGCGCTTCATCGCCGAGGCCATCGCCCAGCCGACCGCCTGGATGAACTGCGTCGCGAGGTTGCCGGAGATCGAGAAGAAGCCGTGCTCGCGCGCCGAGTACATCACCGGCAGCTGTCGGCCCTTCAGCGGGTCGAGTTCGTTGGAATAGATCTGGCACATCATGTCGAGCATCGGATAGCCGCCGGCGATCAGCAGGCCGGCCTGCCGGTAGGTCGGGAAGTTCATGTCGCCCGGCGACAGCGCCTTGCGGAAGGCGCAGCTCACCGCCTCCTCGCCCATGTGCTGCATGTAGAACGAGGTCTTGCCCTGGCGCTGCGCCATCTGCATGCGCGCGTCGAAGGCGCGCAGGGTCATCATGTGGCGCAGGCCCTCGAGGAGTTCGTCGTGGCTCAGCAGCCCGGCCCACGGCCCCACCGCCTCGCTGTCGCGGTTGAGCACCCGGATGATGGCGAAGGCGAGGTCGCGGATGTCCTCGGGCGCCACGTCGACCGGCGGGCGGCGCACGGCGCCGGCCGGTGGGATCTTGACGTCGCTGAAATCCGGCATGCCGCCGGGCCGCACGGCCGGTTCCGGCACGTGGAAGGACAGCGGCTTGGAGTCCGACATCGCACGCTCCCGTTTCGGGTATCGCCTGGACTAATATTGGCCGATCCGGCGCCGCCACAACACCACATCGCCGGCTTCGTTGCATCGCTGAGGGGTAGGGGCGTCATGCGGATCTGCGTCTTCGGGGCCGGCTCGATCGGCGGCAATTTCGCCACGCGCCTGGCGCTGGCCGGCAACGAGGTGTCGATCGTGGTGCGCGGCGCGCATCTCGAGGCGATCAGGGCGCGCGGCCTCACCATGCTGAGCGGCGGGCAGCGGTTCAACGTGCAGGTGAAGGCCAGCGACCGGCCGGCCGATCTCGGCCCGCAGGACGTGGTGATCTCGACCATGAAGGCCTGCAGCCTGCCGGGCCTCGCCGAGACCGTCACGCCGCTCCTGGGCAAGGAGACGCCGGTGGTCTTCGTGCAGAACGGCATTCCCTGGTGGTACGCGCATGGGCTCGCCGCCGCGCGTCCGGCGGCGCCCGACCTGTCGCGCCTGGATCCCGGCGGCGCGCTCCTCAAGGCGGTGGGCCACGAGCGCACCATCGGCGCCGTGGTCACCTCGTCGAACCACGTGATCGAGCCCGGCGTCGTGCTCAACATCTCGCCCGACCGCAACACGCTGTGGGTGGGCGAGACCGACGACACGCAGAGCCCGCGCATCGAGCGGCTGCGCGCCACGCTGATCGCCGCCGGCATCGCCTCGCCGGCGACGCGCGACATCCGCTACGACGTCTGGCACAAGCTGATGGCCAATCTCACCGGCTCGACCTTGTGCCTGATCCTGGCGCAGCCGACCACCATCCAGGCCACGCCGATGATCAACCGCCTGGCGCGCCGCGCGCATGCCGAGGCGCTGGCGGTGGCGGCGGCGCATGGCGTGGTGCTCGACGATTCGCCCGACGTGCGCTACGGCCCCAAGCGCGTCTATCCCGATCATCGTCCGTCGATCCTGCAGGATTACGAGTACGGCCGGCCGATGGAGATCGAGTCCATCGTGCGCGCGCCGGTCGCCTTTGCCCGCAAGGCGGGCATCGATACGCCGAACCTCGACGCGATCGAGTCGCTGAGCGTCAGCATGGCGCTGTCGAAGGGATTGTACGCGGCCTGACTTGGCGCGGCGCTTGCTCGTCCCGGCACTTCCGGATGGAAGGTGGACGATGACAGGACGCTTGCAGGGCAGGAAAGCCGTGGTGACCGGCGGCAGTCGCGGCATCGGCGGCGCGATCGTCGCCGCCTTCGCGCGCGAGGGCGCCGAGGTGGCGTTCTGCCACGACGGCGACAATGACAATGCGGCTGCGGTGCTCGACGCCGCCCGCGCCGCCGGCCAGCGCGTGCACGCGGCCGAATGCGACGTCGCCGACGCGGCCGCGGCCGGGGCGTTCTGGGCCGATGCGGAGCGCACGCTGGGCCAGGTCGACATCCTGGTCAACAACGCCGGCATCGGCGGCGACAGCCCGTTCGAGGCGATCACGCTCGAGGTCTTCGACCGCATGATCGCGGTCAACCTCAGGGCGCTGTTCCATTTCGCCCAGCTCGCCGCGCCGGGCATGCGGGCGCGGCGCTGGGGGCGCATCATCAACATCGCCTCCCAGCTGGCCTATCGCGGCGCGCCGGGGCTGGTGCATTACTGCTGCGCCAAGGCCGGCGTGGTCGGCCTGACGCGCTCGCTGGCGCTGGAGCTGGCGCCCGACGGCGTGCTGGTCAACGCCATCGCGCCCGGCATCACCGCCACCCGGCTGAGCGCCGACCTCTCCGAGGAATGGAAGGCGCGCAAGATGGCCGAGCTGCCGCTCGGCCGCATCGGCATGCCGCAGGAGATCGCGCCGACGGCGGTGCTGCTGGCGTCCGCCGACGGCGACTTCTACGTCGGCCAGTCGCTCTCCCCCAATGGCGGCGACGTCTTCCTCTGACGGGGCGTCGCCGCCGCGGCCGCTCAGGATCACGGCGGGGCCGGCCCGCCGGGCAGCGTGAACCAGAAGGTGCTGCCCTTGCCGAGCTCGCTGTCGACGCCGATGCGCCCGCCATGCGCCTCGACGACCATCTTGCAGAAGGTGAGGCCCAGCCCGGCGGAGTGATACTGGCGCTGGCCGCCGGTGGCCAGGGTGCCGAACTTCTCGAAGATCCTGGTGCGCGCGGCCTCGGGGATGCCGCGTCCCTCGTCGCGCACCTCGACCCGGCAGGCGCCGTCGGCGAAGGCGACCGAGATCCACAGCGGCTTGTCGGGCGGCGTGTGCTTGATGCCGTTGCTGATCAGGTTCTCGATCACCCGGCGGATCAGGTCGCCGTCGCAATCGGCGACCAGCGCTGCGGCCTGCAGGCGCACGTCGCGCGTGCGCGCCATGCCGCGCAGATTGCGCAGGGCGGCCTGCGCCAGCGCCGCGAGGTCGTGCGGCGCGCGGTCCAGCGGGATCTTGTCCTCCTCGAGCCGGCTGACGTCGAGCATGTCGTTGGCCATGCGGCTCAGCGACTCGACCGAGGTCAGCGCGCCCTCGAGCCGCGCGCGGTCCTCCGGGCCGATCTTGCCCTCGAGATCCTCCATCAGCATTTCGAGGCTGAACATCAGCGCCGACATCGGCGAGCGCAGGTCGTGCACCACCATGTGCACCATGCTGTCGCGCAGCTTCTCCAGGGCGCTGAGATCGGCGTAGCTCTTCTCCAGCGCCAGCGTGCGCTCGTGCACCAGCTCCTCGAGGTGGTCGCGGTGGCGCCGCAGCTCGCGCTCGGCGTTGGCCAGGTCGGTCATGTCGCGCACCACGCCGACCATGCGCAGCGCGCGGCCCCTGGCGTCGCGCACCGTGTTGGCGGCGCCGCGGATGATGCGGATCGAGCCGTCGCGCCAGCGGATGCGGAAATCCGAGCTGAAGACGCGGGTGCCGCGGATCGCCTCCTGGACCTCGCCGCTGAGCCGCTCGAAATCCCCGGGCTCGACGCGCCGCATCCAGTCGCGCGGCCGGCGCACGATCTCTTCCTTCGGGATGTCGAAGACCTGGTACATCGAATCGTCCCAGACCAGCTCGTCCGTGGTGACGTCCCAGTCCCAGATGCCGAGCCGCGCCGCCTTCACGGCGAGCTGCATGCGGTCCTCGCTTTCGCGCAGCGCGCGCTCGCGGACCGCGCGCGCCTCGGCCTCGCGATGCAGGTCGTCGAAGGACTTCTTCAGGCGCGTCGACATGGCGTTGAACGCCTGCGCCAGCGTGTCGAGCTCCTCCAGCCGGCTGCCGGGCAGCGGCAGGGGCAGCGCGCCGCCCGACGGCGCGCCGATGGTGCTGGCGATCCGCCGCAGCGGCGCCATGACGATCAGCGCCAGCATCGCCGCCAGCACCATGGACACCAGCAGCGCCACGGCGAAGACCATCGCCGAGCGGCTCTGCCCCGCCCGCACGCCCGAGAGGTAGAAGGCCTCGGGGATGGCGGTCACCAGGATCCAGTCGCCGTGCCCGCCGCTGCGGTCCTCGTAGGCGGCGGCGTGGGCGAGCCAGGTCTCGCGCGCCAGCGGCCGCGCCGAGATGTGGGTGAAGCGGAACTGGATGCTGCCCTCGATCTTGCCGTCGCGGTCGTGCAGGTGCGCCAACAGGCCGTCGATGCTCAGCGCCACGACCGAATCATTGGCCTCGCCCGAGGTGGCGATCGTGCGGCCGAAATGGTCGACGATGAAGGCGCGGCCGTGGCGCGCGATCGGCAGCTTGGCGAGCAGGGTGTTGATGTCGTCGGTGACCGGCGTGTCGGTGGCGCCGCGTTGCGCCAGGTAGTCGTCGAGCTGCAGGTTGATGTTGTCGGAGATCTCCTGGTGCAGGCGGCTCGCCAGCTTGGTCGCGGCCTCCTCGGATTCCTGCAGGGTGACGTAGGCCGTCGCACCGACCAGGACCA
>CAYNOF010000423.1:0-4295 GCA_964398335.1 uncultured Rhizobiaceae bacterium | reverse complement strand
GAGCGTGATCACCGTCTCGGCGGCGTCGGCCGCGGTGGCGACGAGGGCGAAGAGGCAGGCGATCAGCAGGCGGCGCATGGGCGGATGGAAGCGCGGCCCGCGCGCCTTGGCAAGCTATTGCCTGACGCGATGCGTCACCATCCGGTCATGCAGCTCGCGGATCGCGCGGCTGCCGGTCGAGGTGAAGGTCCAGGGCAGCAGGCCGTGCAGCAGGCACGCCAGCCCGGCGCCGATCATGCGGAAGCCGAAGCCCGAGGCGGTGGCGAGATGCTCGCCATAGGTCTCGCCGACCGAGGCGGGATGCGTGGTGAAGAGCGTGGCCAGACGTGTCATGGCGAATGAGGATAGGCTCGCGCGGCGGAATCGGTTTGCTTTGTTTGCGCTTCGCGGCCGCAGCGATGGAAAATTTTCCCTCGTGAGCGTAAAATTTGGAAATGGTTACTCTCGACGCCTTCGACGTGAAAATCCTGAGCCTCCTGCAGCGTGATGCCGGCATGCCGCTGGCTGAGATCTCGGCCCAGGTCGGGCTGTCGAGCACGCCGTGCTGGCGCCGCATCCAGAAGCTCGAGGAAGCGGGCGTGATCCGCAGGCGCGTGGCGCTGCTGGATCGCGACGCGCTCAATGTCGGGGTGACGGTCTTCGTCGCCATTCGCACGCAGCAGCACAACGCGCGCTGGCTGAGGGACTTCGCGTGCGCCGTCAGCGGCTTCTCCGAGGTCGTCGATTGCTATCGCATGAGCGGCGACATCGACTATCTGCTGCGCCTGGTGCTGCCCGATATCGCGGCCTACGACGCCTTCTACAAGCGGCTGATCGCCAAGGTCGAGCTCAGCGACGTGACCTCGATGTTCGCCATGGAGCAGATCAAGTCGACCACCGAGCTGCCGACGCAGTTCATCGACGCGATCTGACGCCGCTACTCGCCGCCCTTGGGCCCGTAGAACACGACCCAGACGCAGAAATCGGCCGAGCAGTCCTCGAAGCGATGGATGGCGCCCGCCGGCGCGAACAGAACATCGCCCGGCGCACAGTCATGGCGGCCGTCATTGCAGACGAAGCGGCCGGTGCCTTCATGAACGATGTAGAGCTCGTCCTGGTCGTGCGGCGTCTGCGGGTCGGGCTGCGGCGGCTTGTAGAAGCGCAGCTCCATCGAGCCGTGGCCGAACAGGAAGGCCGACAGCCGCGGGCCGCCCGGCGCGGGATACCTGGTACGCGCCTCCGCCACCGTCGCCCGCGCACCATTGCGCATCGCCGCATCGCCCATCGCCGCCTCCCTGCAAGCGGCGACGAGCCTATCCGACCGCTCGATTGTCTCTGCCGGGAATATTGTCCCTCAGTGCGCGACCATCTTCTTCAGGCCGTCGAGCACCTTCGCCCAGTTGTTGCTGCACGCCTCGAGCTGCTCGGTCGGCACGTTCTCCTCGGACACGGTGATCTTGGTCCGCCGACCGCTGCGCTCCAGCTGATACGTCACGAGGTGATGATTCTCCGGCGTGTCGGGCTCGCCCGACATGCTGCTCCAGTGGGTGAAGGCCAGGCACTTGCGCGGCGCGATGGTCTCGATGGTGCCCTTGTCCTCGTAGTGATGGCCGTCGTGCTCGCCGGTGAAGCGGATCTCGCTGCCCTTCTTCCAGTCGGTGTGGACCTCGGCGCCGAACATGTATTCACGGACCATCTCGGGCGTGGTCAGCGCATGCCACACTTCCGCCGGCGTGGCCGAGATCACGGCGGACGCCGAGGCGATGCTCTTGTTCATGGCACTCTCCTTCCTGCCGGTTGGATCAGGATGGGGAGGTGGGAAGCCGATGTGGCGAGGATGGGGCAGAGCTAAAGCGGCAGGCCGCGCGTCAGCCGCGGCTGGTCGCCGACGGCGCCCATGGCGTGGCGCATGAAGAAGCGGCGCAGCGGCGGCAGGCGGTTGACCGCGGCGAGGCCTAGATCGCGCGCCAGGCGGACCGGCGGCAGGTCGTTGGAGAAGAGGCGATTGAGCGCGTCGGTGGCGGCGACCAGCGCCAGGTTGTCGACGCGGCGCCAGCGTTCATAGGCCTCGAGGGTCGCGGCGCCGCCGATGTCGAGACCCAGGCGCTTGGCGTCGACCACGACTTCGGCCAAGGCGACGACGTCGCGCAGGCCGAGGTTCCAGCCCTGGCCGGCGATCGGGTGGATGGCGTGCGCGGCGTCGCCGACCAGCGCCAGGCGCCGGGCGACGTAGCGATCGGCGTGCATCAGCGAGAGCGGGTAGTGATAGCGCGGGCCGACCGGGCGCACGGCGCCGAGATGCGAGCCGAAGCGTTGCGCGAACTCGCGCGCGAAGGACTCGTCATCGAGCTTCAGCAGCGCCGGCACGAGATCGGCACGCTCGCTCCAGACGATCGAGGAGCGGTGCGCGCCGGTCTGCGGATCGTCGGTCATCGGCAGGATGGCGAAGGGTCCGGCGGGCAGGAATTTCTCGTACGCCACGCCGCGGTGCGGCAGCGCATGCTCGGCGACGCAGACGATCGCGGTCTGCCCGTAGCGCCAGCGCAGCGCGCCGATGCCGGCCTGCTCGCGCAGCGCGCCGGCCTTGCCTTCGGCCGAGACCAGCAGCGGCGCGCGGAGCGTGCGGCCGTCGGCCAGGGTCGCGGTGGCGCTTGCGTCGTCGCGCGTGAGCGCCGTCATGTCGGTCGGCGCGATGAAGGTGGCCGCCGGCAGCTCCGCCAGCCGGCGAAACAGCGCCAGCCGGATGAAGCGGTTCTCGACGATATGGCCCATCGGCTGCGCCGGGTCGCGTCCCTCGGCCAGCTCGCGGTGGTCGAAATGCAGGTGCAGGCGCGAGGTCCGCGCTTCCGGCGCGCCGGGCTCGAGGCGGCCGTCGGTGATGCGGATGTCGTCGATGGCGGCGGCATCGGCGGCGAGCAGCGGCCAGACACCCAGCGCTTCCAGCGCGCGGCGCGCGGCCGAGGCGATGGCGATGGTCCGCCCGTCATAGGGACCGGCGGTCATGGTATCGACGGCCAGGCGGTCGATGATCGTCACCCGCACGCCGGCCGATGCCAGGGCGATGCCCAGGGTCGCGCCGATCAGGCCGGCGCCGACGACGATCACGTCGCTGCGGATCTCCTGCTTCATGGGTGGACTTCGCACCCCGGGCGCGGCGCAGGCAAACGAAAAGAGCGGGCCGCAGCCCGCTCTTCGATGGGTCGTGAACCGGACGCGACGTCGATCAGAACGACTTGGAGATCGAGAAGTACGGCCGCACCTTGCAGAAATTGGTGTTGCCGCACTCGCTGTTGTGCAGCGTCGTGCCGATCACCTGGGCAGTGAAGTCCAGGGTGAAGGCGGTGACGGTGATGCCGGCGGTGAAGTCGAGATAGTCGGGCGAGCCGAAATTGGCGTTCCGCTCGATCGACTGGTGGCCGATCGTGCCGGTCAGCTTGGCCGAGATGTCCTTGTTCCACCTGCTGACGAAGGGCAGCGGCACGGTGACGAAGGCGCTCTTGTACCAGGCGCTGCCGGAGTTGGCGAAGTAGTTGGGCGACCAGTTCACCTTGACGCCGGCCTGCAGGAAGTCGAAGTCGTAGCTCACGCCCAGCGCGATCTCGTGATAGTTGTATTTCAGCGCGCTGCTGACGCCGGGGTAGAAGTAGCCGATATAGCCGAGGTCGACGACCAGCTTGTCATCGAGGAACTTGGCCCTGACGCCGGCGACCGCGTCGAGCTCGAGGTTCTCGTTGGCGTCGGTGGCGAAGTTGATGTTGCTGCCCCAGAAGCCGGCATAGATCGAGATCGGCTTGATGATCGGCACCTCGTAGGTGAGGCCGCCCTGGACCGCCGGGTCGCGCTGCGTCTGCGAGATGCCGCGGAACGAATAGTCGTTGGTCAGCGTGACAATGCCGGTGATGTCGCCGCCGAACGGCCCGGTCGGCGTCTTGGCCGGGGCCTGGGCGAAAGCCGGCGCGGACGCCGTCAGCACGGTGGCCACCGCCGCGGCCCAGATACGCTTCATCATGATCTCCCTCCACTTAACTGGAAATCGGGCGCGGGAATCGTTGGCCCGGCCCTTTCAGGTCGAGGTATCCGCAAGCGACGTGCCACGCTGTAAGGGCGGCGTAAGAATCAGCGCCGTGTGGCGCGCCTGCCACAGAATGCCGCTCCAGTGGGCATTCAGGGCCTCGCCGATGCCAAACAGGCGCACATCGCCGCGCCATTCGCGGCCGAACCGTTGTCAGGCTTTCGTCGAGAAACGGGCGTGATGCATTTTTAATGGGCACCAAAACAGGACACGGCCTATTATATAGGCATAGTTGCCGGTCAAT
>CAYNOF010000422.1:0-4480 GCA_964398335.1 uncultured Rhizobiaceae bacterium | reverse complement strand
AGTCCCTCGATCACCTGCGGCAGCAGCAGGCTCAGCCCGCCGTAGCCGAAGGCCCAGGCGCTCGCCGTCTGGATCCAGAACGCCACCGGCGGCTTGTCGAGCGTGACGAAGCCCGCCGGGTCGAAGCTGTTGAAGAAGAACAGGTGCCAGCTCTCCAGCATGCTGCGCACGCCGGCGGCGTAGTATTCGGTGCCGAAGCCGTTTTCATCCAGCCGCCAGACGCGCAGGAAGGCGCCCAGCAGCAGGGTCGCGATGAAGGCCAGAGTGTTGAACCGCACCCTCGACGCATCGCCCGGATGTTGCGTCGAGCCAAGCTCTGTCGTGTATCGGTATGTGTTCGAGACTGAACCGGAGTTGATCGGCGCCGGAAATCACTGTCGTGCAGGGACCGGCATCGGCTCTCGACGAGGGCGCAGCCGGCGCCCGGCACCGTGCTCGGGTCATTTTTCATGTTTGAATCGGGTCTGGATGACTTCTACGCTGGATGTCATCGGACTCGAATTCGAGGCAAGACCGATGTCGGCACGAATGGCCGTCCGCATCGCTGCGCTCCGTCAGAAAGCCGAGACCACTCGACGGTTCGGAGCGGACGCGCTTACAAAAGCCGACAGGGCGCTTGCGTCGCCTGAATGAAAACAAGCAGGAGGAAGTGCCACGATGACCATCACCATCCGCCAGGTCGGCCCCTGCTTCGCAGGTGAAGTCCACGGCCTCGACATGCGCAACAAGCTGTCTGCCGAGGAGGTGACGGCGATCCATGCCGGCATGGACAAGTACGCCGTGCTGGTATTTCGCGACCAGAAGATCGATGACGCCCAGCAACTCGCCTTTACCCGCAGCCTTGGCGAGATCGAACACGCCATCGGCACGAGCCTGCGCGCGGCGAATGAATACCGGCTGCCGACGACCTTCGCCGACGTGTCCAACCTCGACAAGAACGACGCGCCGTTCGCGCGCGATGACCGCCGCCGCCTGTTCGGCATCGGCAACCGGCTGTGGCATTCCGACAGCTCGTTCAAGACCGTACCCGCGAAGTATTCGCTGCTGCACGCCATCAGCGTGCCGTCGAAGGGCGGCGACACGCAGTTCGCCGACATGCGGGCGGCCTACGATGCGCTGGACGAGGAGACCAAGGCCCAGGTCGAGGGCATGGTCTGCGAGCACAGCCAGATGTACTCGCGCCAGCAGATCGGCTTCGTCGATTTCACCGACGAGGAACGCCAGCGCTTCCGGCCCGTCCGCCAGTGCATGGTTCGCACCCATCCGGTCACGGGCCGAAAGTCGCTCTACCTGTCCAGCCATGCCGGCAGCATCGTCGGATGGCCGACACCGGAGGCACTCATCTTCCTGCGGGATCTGATCGAGCACGCCACGCAGCGCGAGTTCGTCTACACGCACAAATGGCGGTTGGGCGATCTGGTGATGTGGGACAATCGCCAGACCATGCATCGTGCCCGGCCTTTCCCGGCGCACGAGCCGCGTGACATGCGCCGGACCACGCTCGCCGGCGATGGCCCGACGGTGGCGCAGGCGGCGTGACCCACGCGGCCTAGAGCTTGCGCTTCTTGCTGCTGATCACGCCCGACGCGATGCCATGCCACTCGAGCTTGCCGACCAGACGGCTGTGCTCGATCTTGGGGCAGCGGTTCATCACCACGCGCAGGCCGGCATCCTCGGCGCGCCTGGCGGCCTCGTCGTTGCGGATGGTGAGCTGCATCCACACCACCTTGGCGCCGTGCCTGATGGCATCGTCGGTGATCGGCCCGGCCGCCGCGCTGTTGCGGAAGATGTCGACCATGTCGACCTTCTCCGGCAGCTCTTCGAGCGAGGCATAGGTCTTCTGGCCGAGGATCTCCTGGCCGGCGGCCGAGGGATTCACCGGATAGACGCGGTAGCCGTGGTCGAGCAGGTACTTCATGGCGAAATAGCTCGGCCGGTTCCAGTTGGCCGAGGCGCCCACCATGGCGATGCTTTTGACGTCGCGCAGCACCTGGCGCAGGTAGGAATCGGGGTAATGGTCGTGGTCGACGGACATGGCCGGACTATACTGGCCCGTCCAGTCCGAGGGGAGCGAAACGAGTGGCCCAGCCGTTGTTGTTCACGCCGATCCAGCTGCGCGACGTGACCTTGAAGAACCGCGTCGTCGTGGCGCCGATGCACCAGTACGCCGCGAAGGAAGGCTTCGCCACCGACTGGCACCTGATGAACGCCGGCCGCTATGCCGCGGGCGGCGCCGGGCTGGTGATCATGGAGTCGACCAAGGTCGAGCGCCGCGGCTGCGGCACGGTGGGCGATCTCGGCCTGTGGGACGACAAGTTCATTCCCGGCGTGCGCCGCTGCGTCGAGTTCATCAAGCAGCACGGCGCGGTGCCCGGCATCCAGCTCGGCCATTCCGGCCGCAAGGCGCGGCGCTGGCGGCCCTGGGAAGGCGGCGCGCCGCTGCTCGATCCCAAGGCGCCCGAGGTCTTCGATTGGGAAGGCTGGGAGCTGGTGTCGTCGAGCGCCGAGGCTTCGCCCGCCACCGATCCCGTGCCGCGTGCGCTCAGCCGCGACGAGATCCCCGAGGTGATCGAACGCTGGGGCCAGGCGGCGCGGCGCGCCCACGAGGCGGGCTTCGAGGTGCTCGACGTGCACGGCGCGCACGGCTACCTGATCCACCAGTTCCTCTCGCCGTTCTCCAACAAGCGCAACGACGAGTACGGCGGCTCCGAGCTCAACCGCATGCGCTTCTGCATCGAGGTGATCGAGTCGGTGCGCGCGCACTGGCCGGCGCACAAGCCGCTGTTCCTCAGGCTCTCGGTCGAGGATGACTCAGGCTGGGGCCCGGCGCAGAGCGTCGAGCTCGCCAAGCTGGTGAAGCCCAAGGGCGTCGACGTGATCGACTGCAGCTCCGGCGGCATGCGCGGCAGCCCGGTGGTCAGCGCCGGCCCGGTGACCTACGGCTACCAGGTGCCCTATGCCGAGACCCTGCGCCGAGACGCCGGCATCATGAGCATGGCGGTGGGCCTGATCGTGCACGCCGACCAGGCCGAGGCGATCCTGCAGGAGGGCAGGGCCGACCTGATCGCGCTGGCGCGCGAGCTGCTCTACAACCCGAACTGGCCGATGGACGCAGCGCGCAAGCTGGGTGTCGAGCGGGATTTCGCCAGCGTGCCGCCGGCCCAGGGCTACTGGCTCGGCAAGCGTGCGCAGTCGGTGAAGACGGTGGTGCCCTCGACCTACGGCACCACGCTGAACGACGCGGCGGATTGACGGTCATGCGCGGGCCGATCCTCGGCGCCGTCCTGTCGCTGCTGCTGGCCTCGCCGGCCATGGCCCAACTCGCGCCGGGGATCGGCCAGCGCTGCGGCATAGACGTTGCCTTCGAGCCGATCGGCGTGCGCGAGGCGGTCACGCAGCAGCCGTTGTCGTATCACGCCATCGTGCTGGTCAGCGTGGTCGCCGGCCGCGAGTGGCGCACGGCATTCGAGGCGAATCCCTCGGGCGGGCCGCCGACCTGGGGCTACCTGATCGGCCGCGAGCGCAGCCTCGCGGCCAATCCGTTGAAGGCCGGTGCGATCATACGCACGGCCGGACCGCCCGGCGTGCAGACATGCGCCCGGCTCGTCCAGCAATTGCTGGCGCTGGTGGCGGACCTCAACCAGTCGCGGGTGCGCTACAACCCGACACCCGCGCTCAGCATCAACGGCGCCAACAGCAACAGCTTCACGCACTGGGCGGTGCGCAAGCTCAATCTCGTGCCGCCGCCGGCGCCGTCGGGAACATACGGCTACTACGCGAACCTCGTGGATTGACGCATTCAGCCCGGGATCTCCGGATCGACCAGCGCGGCAAGCTGGTTGAGCGTGTCCTGCCAGCCGAGATAGCAGGCCTCGGCGGGGATCACGTCGGGAATGCCTTCCTGCACGATGTGCATCTCGGTACCGCACGAGACCTTCTTCAGGTCGACCGTGACACGGATCTCGCCCGGCAGGTTCGGATCGTCGAACTTGTCGGTGTAGCGCAGGCGCTCGTTGGGCTTGAGCTCGAGGTATTCGCCGCCGAACGAATGGCCGTTGCCGCTGCTGAAGTTCGTGAACGACATGCGGAACTTGCCGCCGACCCTGGCGTCCATCTCGTGGACGGTGCAGGTGAAGCCGTTGGGCGGCAGGAACTTGCAGTTCGCGGCCGGGTCGAGGAAGGCGCGATAGACACGCTCCGGCGGGGCCTTCAGGACGCGATGCAGGCGGATCGTACTGGGCATGGCTAGGACTCCTTCTTGCGCGGGGACGGGGCGGGGAAGAGACTCACGAGGTAACGCCGCAGATGCGCGAGGTTCTGGCGTGCGACATCGGCGCTCTGCTTGGCCTTGGCGTAGACGAACGAGCCCTGCAGCACGGCCTGGATGAAGTAGCCGACGCTTTCGGCGCTCCACTCCGCCTTCGGCGCGTAGAGCCGCCTGGCCGCTTCGAGATCGCGCGTCAGCCAGGCGATGTGCGCC
>CAYNOF010000421.1:0-1869 GCA_964398335.1 uncultured Rhizobiaceae bacterium | reverse complement strand
TAGATCTCGGCATAGGCGAGATCCGACAGCACCCATATGCCGGCGCGGCGGCAGTACTCGATGATCGGGCGATAGAACTCGAGATCGACCACCTGCGCCGTCGGGTTCGACGGGTAGTTCAGCACCAGTGCCAGCGGCTTGGGCACCGAATGACGCACAGCGCGATCGAGCGCCGGCATGAACTCGTCGATGTTGATGGCGCCCGGCACCGGGATGTGGCGGATCGAGCCGCCGGCGATGATGAAGCCGTAGGGATGGATCGGATAGCTCGGATTGGGCGCCAGGATGATGTCGCCCGGCGAGGTGATCGCCTGCGCCAGGTTGGCCAGCCCCTCCTTCGAGCCGATGGTGACGATGATCTCGCTCTCGGGATCGAGTTCGACGCCGAAGCGGCGCTGGTAGTACGCGGCCTGGGCGCGGCGCAGGCCCGGGATGCCGCGCGAGTTGGAATAGCCGTGGGTGCGCGGGTTGCCCGCGGCCTCGGCCAGCTTGGCGACGATATGCGGCGGAGTCGGCAGGTCGGGGTTGCCCATGCCGAGGTCGATCACGTCCTGGCCGGCGCCGCGGGCGCGGGCCTTCATCGCGTTCACTTCGGCGAACACGTAAGGCGGCAGGCGCTTGAGACGGTGGAATTCGCTGTCGTCCATGGGAGGTCCCGGGGTTCAGGCGTCTTGGAGGGGTTGATAGCAAATCCGGCCCGCTTGGGGGCCGGACTTTACGCTTGTTGGTATTGCCGGCCGGTGGTCAGAAGTCGAAGAAGATCTCGGCTCGCCGGTTGGCGGCGATGCCGCGGGCGGTGGCGGTGGTGTAGATCGGCTCCTCGTCGCTGAGCGCTTCCATGATGATGGCGTCCTTCGGCACGCCGGCGCGGATCAGCGCGTTGACGATGGCCGTGCCGCGCCTGATCGAGACATCGAGGTTGCCGGTCTTCAGGCGTTGCAGACTGGCACCATACACGTCCTGGCTGGCATGGGCGTAGACCAGCACCGTGCCGCCATTGCGCTTATGGATCTGCGCCACGTCGTGCAGCACGGCCCAGTCGTCGCCGTCCAGCGCCGACGAACCCTGGTTGAACTGGATCACCGCGACCTGCAGCGGGCCGCCCGTGTAGGCGGTCGGCGGCGGGCCGGACAGGACGCCGGGTACCGGGCCGGACGGTGGCGGTGCAGTCGCAACAGCCGGCGGCGGCGGCGCCGACGCAACAGCGGGTGCTGGCGGTGCAACCGGGACCGGTGCCGGCGCGCTGGTGACTGCAGGCGCCGGAGCCGGCGGTGGAGGCGGCGCGGACGCAACAACGGGTGCTGGCGGCGCAACCGGGACCGGCGCCGGCGGTGGCGCGCTGGTGACTGCAGGCGCAGGCGCCGGAGCCGGCGGCGGTGGGGGCGGCGCGGACGCAACGGCGGGCGCAGGCGGCGCGCTCGCAACGACAGGCGCGGGAGAACGCACGGGCGCTGGAGCCGGAGCCGCCACAGGCGGCGGCGGCGCGGATGCAATCGCCGGAGCAGCCGGAGCGGGCGCACTCGGCGCTTGCCTGGCGCGGTCGGCCTCGAGCTTGTCGAGGAAACGCCGATTGAGCTCATCGGCGGTCGGCGGCTTGCCCGGAGGCGATGGCTGTGCCGATGCCACCGGCGCTGGCGGCGGCGGTGGGCTCGCGACGGCAGGAGTCGGCGCCGGAGCTGGCGCAGGCGGCGGCGATGCAACCACGGGCGCGGGCGCAGGTGGTGAAACCGGAGCTGGCGGCGGCGGTGCGGATGCAACAGCGGGCACAGGCGCAGGTGGCGAAACTGGAGCTGGCGGCGGCGGCGCGGATGCAACAGCGGGGGCTGGTGCAGGCGGCGCGGCCGGAGCCGCTGATGCAGCCGACGCCTG
>CAYNOF010000420.1:0-1228 GCA_964398335.1 uncultured Rhizobiaceae bacterium | reverse complement strand
CAGGAAGCCGGCCGGGATCTGCATCGCCGAGAAGCCGAAGAAGAACGCACCGGTGAGCGCGCCCAGCGCCTCCGGCCCGATGCGGAGGTCACGCATCAAATCCAAGCCGATGGTGACGTTGGCGGCGCGGAAGAAGTGGCTGGCAACGTAGGCGGTCGCCAGGGTGCCGACGATCAGCAGGCCTTGGCGCCTGAGTGCAGGCGTCATGCGGGAGAGCGTTTCCTCTGATTCTTATCCGTATGACAGTTACGTCAGATCGGGGAAATCTTCCTCCCAGAACTCGTGCGCGCCGCGTTCCCGGTTCGCGATGCGGCTCGCCTCGGTGGTGCGCAGCTCGACGCGGCGGATCTTGCCCGAGATGGTCTTGGGCAGGTCGGCGAACTCGATGCGCCGCACGCGCTTGAACGGCGAGAGATGCGCGCGGGCATGGCGGAACAGCGCCAGCGCCGTGTCGCGATCCGGCCTGTGGCCGGCGGCGAGCACGATCACCGCCTTGGGCACCGAGAGGCGCCGCGGATCGGGCGAGGGCACGATCGCCGCCTCGACCACCGCGGGATGCTCGATCATCACGCTCTCGAGCTCGAACGGGCTGATGCGGTAGTCGGAGGATTTGAAGACGTCGTCGGCGCGGCCGACATAGGTGAGGTAGCCGTCTTCGTCGCGCACCGCCACGTCGCCGGTGCGATAGACCTCGCCCTCGAGCCCGGCGATGCGGCCGTCGTCGGTCTGGTAGCCCTGCATCAGGCCGAGCGGGCGGTCGGCCAGCGGCAGGCAGATCTCGGCCTCCGGCTGCTCGTTGCCGTCGGGGTCGCACAGCTTGATGACGTAGCCGGGCAGGGGGCGGCCCATCGAGCCGGGCTTCACGCGCTGGCCCGGGCTGTTGCCGATCTGCGCCGAGGTCTCGGTCTGGCCGTAGCCGTCGCGGATGGTCAGGCCCCAGGCCTGCTGCACGCGCTCGATCACCTCCGGGTTCAGCGGCTCGCCGGCGCCGATCACCTCGGTGAGGCTGGTCCTCCACTTTGCGAGATCCTCCTGCACCAGCACGCGCCACACCGTGGGCGGCGCGCAGAAGGTGGTGACCTTGCAGCGCACCATCACGTCGAGCAGCGGCCTGGCGGCGAAGCGCGGCTGGTTGAACAGGAACACCGTGGCGCCGGCGTTCCACGGCGCGAAGAAGCAGCTCCAGGCATGCTTGGCCCAGCCGGGCGAGGAGATGTTGAGGTGCACG
>CAYNOF010000419.1:0-6933 GCA_964398335.1 uncultured Rhizobiaceae bacterium | reverse complement strand
GAAGTCCAAGGCGCTGCTCAAGGAGGCGGGCTACGACGGCACGCCGATCGTGCTGCTGCAATCGACGACCCTGCCGGTGCTGACCAACGTCGCGCCGGTCACCAAGGCGCTGCTCGAGCAGGGCGGCTTCAAGGTCGACATGCAGTCGATGGACTGGCAGACCGTGGTGACGCGCCGCACCAAGAAGGATCCGCCGGAGAAGGGCGGCTGGAACGTCTTCCACACCTTCTCGGTCTCGGCCGACGTGCTCAACCCGATCTCGACCTCCTACATGGTGGCGGCCGGCGACAAGAGCTGGTTCGGCTGGCCGACCGACCCCGAGATGGAGAAGCTGCGCGACGCCTTCGCCAAGGAGACCGACCCGGTCAAGCAGAAGGACCTCGCCGAGAAGGTGCAGCTGCGCGCGCTGGAGACGGCGCAATACGCCTGGATCGGCCAGTGGTACGGTCCCGGCGCCAATCGCAGCACCATCAAGGGCTGGCTGAAGGCGCCGGTCCCCGTGCTCTGGAACATCGAGAAGACCGGCAAGTAGCCGGTCTTCGTCTTATCGGTCCGGTTCGAGATGCTCGCGTTCATTGCCCGCCGCCTGGTCGCCACGATCCCCGTCCTGCTGTTCGTGGCGATCTTCGTCTTCATGCTGCTGCGGCTGACGCCGGGCGATCCGGCGGCGGTGATCGCCGGCGACAACGCCACCTCGGATCAGGTCGCCGCGATCCGCGCCAAGCTCGGCCTCGACGAGCCGCTGCACCAGCAGTTCTTCATCTGGGCCGGCAAGGCGCTGAGCGGCGATTTCGGTGAGTCGTTCTTCTTCAAGAAGACCGTGGCCGAGTTGATCGCCCCGCGGCTGGAGCCGACCGCGATGCTGGCGCTGTTCACGCTCCTGCTGGCGGTGTCGATCGCCGTGCCGCTGGGCGTGCTCGCCGCCGCCCGACAAGGCGGCTGGGTCGACCGCGTCGTCATGGGCTTCTCGGTGATGGGCTTCTCGGTGCCGACTTTCGTCATCGGCTACCTGCTGATCTACCTCTTCGCCATCCAGTTCGGCCTCCTGCCGGTGCAGGGCTACAAGCGCATCGCCGAGGGCTTCGGCGAGTTCATCATCCGGCTGATCCTGCCCGGCATCACCCTGGCCGTGATCTATATCGCGCTGATCTCGCGCATCACCCGCGCCAGCGTCATCGAGACCCTGGGCGAGGACTACATCCGCACCGCACGCGCCAAGGGCCTGCCGGGCCATACCGTGCTGCTGCGCCACGCGCTGCGCAACGCCGCGGTGCCGATCATCACCGTGATCGGCATCGGCATCGCGCTCCTGATCGGCGGCGTGGTGGTGACCGAGAGCGTCTACAACATCCCCGGCATCGGCCGGCTCACCGTCGATGCCGTGCTGGCGCGCGATTTTCCTGTGATCCAGGTCGTGATCCTGATGTTCAGCTTCGTCTACGTGCTGATCAACCTGCTGATCGACATCGCCTACAGCTTCTTCGATCCGAGGATCCGCTATTGACCATCGCGCTCGAAAACGAAGTCGACGCCGCAGCAGCACGCGCTGCCGCCGTCGCCCGTCCCAGCGTCTGGAAGCGGCTCAGCCGGAACGTCAGCGTGCGCATCGGCGGCGCCATGGTGGCGATCATGATCCTGATCGGCCTGCTGGCGCCGCTGCTCGGCACCGTCGATCCGGTGCGCATCGATCCGACCTCGCGCAACCGCAAGCCGATGGTCGAGGTCACGGTCCGCAACGATGACGGCAGCCGCACCACCCGCACCGCGTTGATGGGCACCGACAGCCTGGGCCGCGACATCTACAGCCGCGTGCTGTACGGCGCGCGCGTGTCGCTGATCGTCGGCATCGCGGTGGCGACGTTCAGCATCGTCATCGGCGTCTTCATCGGCCTGATATCCGGCTACATCCGCTGGCTCGACGGCATCGTCATGCGCGTCATGGACGGCATGATGGCGATCCCCGGCATCCTGCTGGCGATCGGCCTGGTGTCGCTGTTCCGCGCCGGGCTGGGCACCGTGATCTTCGCCATCGTCGTGCCCGAGATCCCGCGCGTCGTGCGCCTGGTGCGCTCGGTGGTGCTGTCGGTGCGCGAGGAGCCCTATGTCGAGGCGGCGATCTCGGTCGGCACGCCGCTGCCCAAGATCCTGTGGCGCCACATCCTGCCCAATACCGTGGCGCCGGTGATCGTGCAGGGCACCTTCATCTGCGGCTCGGCGATCCTGGCCGAGGCGACGCTCTCCTTCCTCGGCATCGGCATCCCCACCGACACGCCGACCTGGGGCAACATCATGGCCGAGGGACGCCAGTTCTTCCGCGTCTATCCGCACAACATCCTCTACCCCGCGATCTTCCTCGCGCTGACGGTGCTGGCGGTCAACATGCTGGGCGACGGTCTGCGCGACACGCTCGATCCCAAGATGAGCAAGCGGGTCTGAGCGATGAATTCCAGCAGCGTGGGCGAGGGGCGTCCGGTTCTCGAGGTGCGTGACCTGGCGATCGGCCTGCCCAAGGGCGGCGACCGGCCCTTCGCCGTCGAGAAGGTGAACTTCACCGTCAAGTCGGGCGAGATCGTCTGCCTGGTGGGCGAATCGGGCTCGGGCAAGTCGGTGATCGCCCAGGGCATCATGGGCCTGCTGCCCAAGGCGCTGCCGATCGCCGCCGGCGAGGCGCTGCTCGACGGCGAGGATGTCGCGCATGCCAGCGAGGCGCGGCTGCGCGAGTTGCGCTGCGTGCGCATGGCGATGATCTTCCAGGAGCCGATGACCGCGCTCAATCCGGTCATGACCTGCGGCGACCAGATCGACGAGGTGCTGCGCACCCATACGCAGATGTCGGCCGACGAGCGCCGCCGCAAGATCATCCAGATCTTCGAGCAGGTGCGCATGCCCGATCCGCCGCGCATCTACGCCTCGTATCCGCACCAGCTCTCCGGCGGCCAGCGCCAGCGCGTGATGATCGCCATGGCCTTGGTGCTCGAGCCGGACCTGCTGATCGCCGACGAGCCGACCACCGCGCTCGACGTGACGACCCAGGCGCAGATCCTGCAGCTGATCAAGGACATCCAGCGCGAGAAGGGCATGGGCGTGCTCTTCATCACCCACGATTTCGGCGTGGTGCGCGAGATCGCCCACCGCGTCGCCGTGCTGCGGCTGGGCGAGATGGTCGAGATGGGGCCGACCGAGGACATCCTGCTGCGGCCCAAGCATCCCTATTCGCGCATGCTGATCTCCTCGGTGCCCAGCATGCACCCCGCCGACCGTCCGCGCTCGCAGGCCGCCAAGCTGGTGCTGCGCACCGAGAACCTGACCAAGGTCTACGGCGGCGGCGGCCTGTTCGGCAAAGGCCACAGCGTGAAGGCCGCGGACCGGGTCAACATCGAGATCCGCCAGGGCGAGTCGGTGGGCATCGTCGGCGAATCCGGCTCGGGCAAGTCGACCGTGGCGCGCTGCATCGCCCGGCTGATCGATCCCACCGAGGGGCGCGTGCGGCTGGGCGAGGACGACGTGGCGCTGTTGCCGCAGCGGCTGCTGCGCCGTCACCGCCGGCGCATCCAGATCGTCTTCCAGGATCCCTACCGTTCGCTCAACCCGCGTCGCAGCGTCGGCGACTCGATCATCGAGGGGCCGATGAATTTCGGCATGGGCCGCGACGAGGCCTGGGCGCGTGCGCGCAAGCTGATGCAGACGGTGCGGCTCGATCCGGAGTCGCTCGACCGCTATCCGCACCAGTTCTCCGGCGGCCAGCGCCAGCGCATCTGCATCGCGCGCGCGCTCGCCATGGAGCCCGAGCTGCTGATCGCCGACGAGGCGGTCTCGGCGCTCGACGTGTCGGTGCAGGCCCAGGTGCTCGAGCTGCTCGACGAGATCCGCCAGCGGCTCAACCTCGCCATGCTGTTCATCACCCACGACCTGCGCGTGGCGGCGCAGGTCTGCCACGAGGTGGCGGTGATGGAGAAGGGCATCGTCGTCGAGTATGGTCCGGCCGCCGATGTCTTCCTGCGGCCGCAGCATCCCTACACCAAGGCGCTGCTGGCCGCCGCGCCCGGCCGCGACTGGGAGTTCGGCAAGTTCGAGGCGGCGTAACTTCAGCGGACTCCCATGCGCAAGATCTTCACGGCCACGCTCGGCACCGAGACCAACACGTTCTCCTCGCTGCCCACCGGGCTGCGCCTGTTCGAGGAGACCTGCCTCTTCCGCAAGGCCAGCTACGGCGATCGCGTGCCAATGTTCGGCCTGCCGCTGTCGGTCTGGCGCCGCCGCGCCGAGGCGCGCGGCTGGAGCGTGGTCGAGAGCCTGTGCGCCTTCGCCCAGCCTGCCGGCAAGACGGTGAAGAAGGTCTACGAATCGTTCCGCGACGAGATCGTCGCCGACCTGAAGGCGGCGCTGCCGGTCGACGCCGTGCTGCTGTCGCTGCACGGCGCCATGGTGGCCGAGGGCTACGACGATGCCGAAGGCGATCTGCTGGCGCATGTCAGGCGCATCGTCGGCCCCGACGTGCCGATTGGCGTCGAGCTCGACCTGCACGCCAATGTCGGCGCGCTCAAGCTCGACAACGCCAGCTGGATCGTGCTGTTCAAGGAGTATCCGCATATCGACGTGAAGGAGCGCGCCGAGGAGGTCTTCACCATCCTCGAGGCGGTGTTCGATCGCGGCGCCAAGCCGGTGATGGGCTGGTACGACTGCCGCACCGTCGGCGTCTTCCACACCACGCGCCAGCCGATGCGGGGCTTCGTCGACAGATGCAGCGCGCTGGAAGGCAAGGACGGCGTGCTGTCGATCTCGGTGATCCATGGCTTTCCGTGGGCCGATGTCCCCGACATGGGCAGCAAGCTGCTGGTGATCACCGACGGCGACAAGGCCAAGGCCGACAAGCTGGCGGCCGAGCTGGGCCGCGAGTTCTACGCCATGCGCGCCGAGACGCAGCCGGCCTATGCCACGCTCGACCAGGCCATGGCGCGCGCCGCGTCGCACAATCTGCCCAAGCCGCTGGTGATCGCCGACGTCTCGGACAACGCCGGCGGCGGCGCGTCGAGCGACTCGACCTTCATCCTGCAGGCGATGATGGAGCGCGGTATCAAGGACGGCGCCATCGCCATGTTCTGGGACCCGATGGCGGTGCGCATCGCCTTCGAGGTCGGCGAGGGCGCCGAGGTCGATGTGCGGCTGGGCGGCAAGCTGGGAAAGATGTCGGGCCCGGCGCTCGACCTGCGGGCGAGGGTGATCGGCCTGAAGCGCGATGCGACCACGCACGGCTTCGGCAATTCGCGCGTGCCGGTGGGCGACATGGCCGCCTTCGAGGTCGACGGCATCGCCATCGTCTGCAACACGCTGCGCGCGCAATGCAAGAGCGTCGACGCCTTCACCAATGTCGGCGTCGACCCGTCAGCACGCAAGGTTGTCGTGGTGAAATCGATGCAGCACTTCCACGCGGAGTACGCGCCGGTGGCATCGGAGATTCTCTACGTCGCGGTGCCCGGCGCCGTGGCGCCGGACTTCCGCTCCATGCCCTACACGAAGGCGCCCAGGAAGCAATGGCCCTTCGTCGATGATCCGTTCGCCGCCTAGGCGGTTGCCGCCTGCGCCAGCGGATCCGGGCCGAACTTGTTGGGGCCCTTGGTGCCCTCGAGGAAGCCGCACTCGATCAGCGCCCAGATGCCGCCGATGAAGGGCACGAAGTTGATCAGCACCCACCAGCCCGACTTGTCGCGGTCATGCCAGCGCTTGATCTGCAGTGCCAGCGAGGGCCACAGCGCCGCCAGGTAGATCACGATCGACACGACCGTCATCGCGCCACCGCCCGAGACCGTGCCATCGGGATTGACGGTCATGCCGCCGCCGACGACGAACATCAGGATCGTGTAGAGGACCACCAGCACGACGAACACCACGATGCTGCCGAGCCACCACTTGGCGCGGTTGATCCGGCCATTGAAGCTGAGGAACAGATCCATTGGGAATTCTCCCCCGAGGGTACGCACCGGCCCCACTACGAGGCCGGTCGCATTTTCCATTGTAGCAAAATTGTGCGCCTTTCGCAGGCAGATTTCCCGGGGCAGGCCGAATAGTCAGTGATTCGTCAGCCGCTTACTTGATTTCGCTGCAGCGATAGATGCCGAAGTCGGGTGTGTAGCGCGGCGCAATCGAGCCTTCGCGCGGCACCGGCGCGCGGCAGACGCGGGCCGAGTTGTCCTTCTGGATGAAGATCAGCGGGTTCGCCTCGACGGTTTGCACTGCAGCACGGATCTGGTAGCCGGCGCGCAGGCTGGCGGCGAGCGTCGGTGCGTTGGAATCGTCGGCGCGCGGCATGTCGAGCTGCCGGGGTGGCTGGGCCGGAGGCTGGGTCGGCGTCGGCGTCTGTTGCGCCAGGGCCGATGCTGCGTGCAGCAGGAAGGACAGAGCCAGGACCGAACAGGCGAGAGGGGTCGATCGCATCAGGACGCCTCCTTCTTCATTTCCTGCAGGCGCAGCACCCGGCCGCCGCCGCCCAGCGCGGGGTGCCCGCCCTGCCAGGCCACCACGCCGTTGCACAGGGTCAGCACAATGCCCTCGGCCGGCTTGACCGGCTGCTCGAACGTCGCGGTGTCGGTCACCGTCGCCGGGTCGAAAACGCAGATATCCGCGTAGTGGCCCTCGCGCACCAGCCCGCGCCTGGCCAGCCCGAACGTCCTGGCCGACAGCGAGGTCATGCGGCGCACGGCCTCCTCGAGCGGGAACAGGCCGAGGTCGCGGCTGTAGTGGCCCAGCACGCGCGGGAAGGTGCCCCACAGCCTGGGATGCGGATGCTGGTCGAGCGGCATGCCATCGCTGCCGATCATCGCCTGCGGATGCGACAGCGCCTTCTGGACGTCGTCCTCGCTCATCAGCCAGTAGAGCGCGCCGGCCGGCTGCAGGCGGTCGGCCGCCTCGTGGATCGAGCAGCCGAGCTCGGCGGCG
>CAYNOF010000418.1:0-7953 GCA_964398335.1 uncultured Rhizobiaceae bacterium | reverse complement strand
GGCGAGTATCCGGCGCGGATATAGGCCTGGGTGGCGTTGCCATCCTTGAGGAACTCCGCGACGAAGCGCTCGTGGCGGGGCGAGAGAGGGGGAGTGTTCTCGGTCATCCGACGAGGGTACGCGCGACGCCGCCGGGCCCCTATTTCTGCCCCTACGGCTGTCGTTTTCTGCCATCCGATATCGATGGCATATGACTTTCTTTCACCTCCGACCTCGTGCCGAGGAGGCCGCGCCAGTCGGCCTTGACAGCGTTCCACTATAATGGAAATGATGTCCATCATGGTGGATGAGGCGAATCTCGACCAGCGTATCGGCGCTCGAGTGCGCGACCTGCGCGCCGGCCGCGGCCTGACCCTGGAGGAGTTGTCCGAACGCAGCGGCGTGAGCCGTTCGATGATCTCGGTGATCGAGCGCGGCGAGAGCAGCCCGACCGCGGCGCTGCTGGAGAAGCTCGCGGCCGGGCTCGGCGTGTCGCTGGCCAGCCTGTTCGACTCGCCGACACCCGATCGCGATCCCGTCGCCCGCCGGGCCCAGCAGCCGCAATGGCGCGATCCCGCCTCCGGCTACGTCAGGCGCAACGTCTCGCCCGCCGGTGTCGCCTCGCCGATCCAGATCGTCGAGGTCGAGTTCCCGGCCGGCGCGCGCGTCGCCTTCGACAGCGGCGCGCGCGACATGCGCGTGCACCAGCAGGTCTGGGTGCTCGACGGCGCCATCGAGGTCAGCGTCGGCGACGAGCGGCACGACCTGCGCGCGGGCGATTGCTTCGCCTTCGTGCTCGACCGCCCCACCGCCTTCCGCAACCGCACCCGCAAGACCGCGCGCTACGCCGTCGTCATCGTCGGCCAGCCGGAGCCCCACCGATGAGCCGCTGCACCATCCGGCAGGTCGACAGCCTCGACGAGCGCGACCTCGAGGGCCTGGCCGACGTGCTGATCGACTGCGTCGAGGGCGGTGCGTCGGTGAGCTTCATGCACCCGCTGCCGCGGGCGAAGGCGCTGGCGTTCTGGCGCAGCATCGCGAGCGACGTCGCCAGCGGCGCGCGCGCCCTGCTGATCGCCGAGGACGACAGTGGTGTCATCGGCACGGTGCAGCTCGTGCTCGACCAGCCCGAGAACCAGCCGCACCGCGCAGATCTCTCCAAGATGCTGGTGCATCGCCGTGCCCGCCGGCTGGGTGTCGGTGCGGCGCTGATGACGGCGGCCGAGGACGCAGCGCGCCAGGCCGGCAAGACCTTGCTGGTGCTCGACACCGCCAGCGGCGAGGCCGAACGCCTCTACGTGCGCGCCGGCTGGACGCTGGCCGGCATCATTCCCGACTACGCGCTGCTGCCGCGCGGCGGGCTGTGCGCCACCAGCGTCTACTACCGCAAGCTTGCCTGACGATGGAGACCATCCACGTCGCCGCGGCGCTCCTGAGCGCCGTGCTCCACGCCGGCTGGAACGCCGCCGTCAAGGCGCATGCGCGGCCGGCCGAGGCCATGGCGGCACAGATGCTGATGAGCGCGGTGATCTCCCTGCCGCTGCTGCTGTTGACCGGGCTGCCGCAGCCCGCCGCGTGGAAATGGGTCGCCGCCTCGACGCTGACCAACACGGTCGCGGTGACGGCGCTCCTGAAGGCCTACGAGCTGGGCGGCTTCGGCCTCGTCTATCCCGTCGTGCGCGCCCTGTCGGTTGTGCTGGTGGTGCCGCTGGCGACGTTGCTCGCCGGCGATCGCCTCCACCTCACGGCCTTCCTCGGCATCGCCTTGATCGTCGGCTCGCTCGGCCTGCTGGCCGGCAGCGCCAGCCGCGACCGCTCCTTCCCGCGCCGCGCGCTGCTGTGGGTCTCGATCGCCGGCGCGGCGACGGCCGTCTACGTGATGTGCGACGCACAGGGTGCGCGCGCGGCGGGCTCGCCCTGGGCCTATGGCTGCGTGGTCTCGATCACCAACGCCGCGGCGATGTGGTGGCGCAATCGCCAGCTCGGCACGCCGCCCGCCCTTCTCGCTGCCAACTGGACCGTCGCCGCGCCGACGGCCGTGGCCTCGGTCGCATCGTACGTGCTGATCCTCTGGGTCTGGAGCCAGGCGCCGATCGCACCGTCATCGGCCCTGCGCGACACCAGCTCGGTCTTCGCCATCCTGATCGCGATCGTCTGGCTGCGCGAGCCGTTCACCGTGACGCGCATTCTCGCGGTATTGCTGGCCGCCGGCGCCGTCCCCTTGCTGCGCCTGTCATGAGCGCGATCTCAGGCGGCAAAGCGTGGCAGCAGCTTCACCGCATTGTCGCGATCGATGGCGCGCATGTCGGCGTCGCTGAAGCCGACCGCCGCCAGGCTCCTGGCGACATCGGCGCTGCTGCCGCCGGGCGGGAAGTCGGTGCCGAACAGCACCTGCGCGACGCTCACCAGCTTCAGGAGGGAGACCAGCGCACCGGCATTGGCGGCGCCGGCGGTGTCGTAGTGGAACTTCCGGAGCTCGTGCAGGATGCCGTTGGGCAAGCGCTGGGCGCGGTCCTTCAGCGCCGCGGCACCGCGCTCGATGCGCCCGGCGAGGAACGGCGCGGTGCCGCCGGCGTGCGACCAGATGAACCTGATGTCGGGATGACGCGCCGCCGTGCCGCTGAAGGTCACGCCGAGGATCGCGCGGGTGGTGTCGGTGCCGTATTCCATGATGCCGGGCGGCACGTCGGGGACCAGGTTCTTGCAGCAATTGGCCGCCGTCGGATGCACATGCACCAGCGCCTTGCGCCGGTTGAGCTCGGCCATGACCGGCTCGAAGGCCGCGTTGCCCAGCCAGACATCGCCGTAGCTGGTGAAGAGATGCACGCCGTCGGCCTTCAGCGTGTCATAGGCGTACTCGATCTCCTTCAGGGTGGCCTCGACATCCGGCAGCGGCATGGCGGCGAACAGGCCGAAGCGGCGCGGATCGTCCTGCACCAGCCTGGCGCCGTACTCGTTGCAGGCGCGCGCCACGCGCCGCGTCGCCTCCTTGTCGCCGAACCACAGGCCCGGATTGGTGATCGAGATCATCGCCGAGGCGACGCCGCCCTTGTCCATGTCCTCGATCGAGCGTTGCGGCGTCCATTCGGTATTGGCGCGCTGCAGCATCTCGCGCCCCTTCACCTCGGCCAGCCAGGCCGGCGGCGAGAAGTGGTGATGCACGTCGATGCGCCGCGGCTTGGCCGGCGCCTGCGCCCGCGCGCCCGGGGCGGCCAGCGCGGCGAGGCTACCCGCGATCATCGTCCGGCGGCCGAGATCGGGAAGCGAGCAGCAAGCGCAGGCTATCGACATGCCGGTCAGGATGCGCCCGGCCCCAGCCTGCGGCAAGATCGTCGCCGATGACCGACACCGATCCCTGGCTCGAACGCTGGCTGCCGCTGATCGCCGAGCGCACGGCCGGACGCGCGATTCTCGAGCTGGGTTGCGGCGGCGGGCGCGACTCCCAAACGCTGGCCGCGGCAGGCCATGGCGTCATCGGCATCGATCTTTCCGACAAGGCCATCGCGCGTGCGCGTGCGCGCGTGACCGCCGGGCAATTCCATGTGCAGGACGTCCGGGCGCCCTTCCCCGCCGATGAGGGACTGGGCGTCATCCTCGCCAGCCTGTCGCTGCACTATTTCGACTGGGCCGAGACGCTGGCCCTGGTGGCGCGGGTGCAGCGTCACCTGCGGCCCGGCGGCATCGTGCTCTGCCGGTTGAATTCGACCGCCGATGTCCATCACGGCGCCACCGGCCATCCGCGCCTCGCCGACAACTATTATCTCGTCGACGGCGCCCCCAAGCGTTTCTTCGATCGGGCGGCCGTCGACGCGCTGTTCGGCCCCGGCTGGCGCGTCCTGAGCCGCGAGGAGCACGTCGTCGATCGCTACGCGCAGCCCAAGGCGCTGTGGGAGGTGGTCGCCGAACGCACGATCCTGGGCTCCACCGGGGGAGCGGACAGATGAGCAGGATCCTGCTGTTCGTCGCCGCCCTGCTCGTCGCGGTGCCTGCCCATGGGCAAAGCGTCGTCGATCACTACCGCTCGCTGATGGCGCAGACGAAGGACGACGGCGCCTATACCCTGACCCGGACCGCGTCGGGATGGCGCGCCAGGGGATACGAGGAGTATTCGCGCATCGACGTGATCGTCGACATCGCCAACGGCTATTTCCGCCTCGACGACGAAGGCACGGGCGGCGGCAACCTCGTCACCGAGGTCGCGGTGTTCAGGCCCGCATCCGGCGGGCCGATCCTCGGCCATGCGCAGCGCTACCACACCGGCGTGCAGCCGCAGGCCGGCAAGACCCGCTTCTACCGGCTGGCCGGCGGCCGGTGGCGGGAGCTGGCCGCCACCGACCTGCCGCCACTCACGCCGCTGCTCTTCGTGCCGACGCGCGCCAATCCGCCGGCGCCGGATTACGGCAATCTCCGGCCGGTCGTCGTGCATCTGCCGCGGGCCGGCACGACGGTCGACGTCTATCTGACGCCCTCGGCCCATGCCGAGGACTGCCCGATGCAGAACTGGCTGGGCACCAAGGATCCGGCCAAGGGCTGCAAGGAGCTGGCCGCGGCGCCCACCCATGTCGAGCTGGCCTTCGACAGGCAGCGCGGCGCCTTCACCGTGACCCGCCGCGACCGCAAGGCCGCCCCGAAACTGCAATAGTCCGGTGGACCGGCGGCGCCGCTGCCGCTAGGTTCCGCCGCCGAAAGGATCCCCGCCATGCTGCTGGTCATCGATAACTACGACAGCTTCACCTACAACCTCGTGCACTACATCGGCGATGTCGGCGGCGTGTGCGACGTGCACCGCAACGACCAGATCACGGTGGCCGAGGTGCTGGCGCGCAAGCCGGCGGGCATCGTGCTCTCGCCCGGCCCCTGCACGCCCAACGAGGCCGGCATCTGCCTCGAGCTGATCGAGGCGGCGGCGAAGGAGCAGGTGCCGCTGCTCGGCGTCTGCCTGGGCCACCAGGCGATCGGCCAGGCCTTCGGCGGCAAGGTGGTGCGCGCCGGCGTGCCGATGCACGGCAAGCTGTCGTCGATCCGCAACACCGGCAAGGGGGTGTTCGAGGACGTGCCCTCGCCCTTCGAGGCGACGCGCTACCACTCGCTGATCGTCGAGCGCGCCAGCCTGCCGGCCGAGCTCGAGGTCGTGGCCGAGCTCCAGGACGGCATGATCATGGGCATGCGCCACAGGAGCCTGCCGATCCACGGCGTGCAGTTCCATCCCGAGAGCATCGCCTCGCAGCACGGCCACAAGATCCTGGAGAACTTCCTGCGCATCGCCGGCGACCACCCCAGCCAGCAGAAGCGCGTGGCGTGAAGCCGCCCTTATCCCCGGAGACGCTGGCCGCCCAGGCGCTGGGCTGGGTCGACGAGACGACGCGCGCGGTGGTGCCGCCGATCCACCTCGCCACCACCTACCTGCGCGATCCCGACAACCAGTACCGCTCGGGCCGCGTCTACAGCCGCGCCGATTCGCCGAACTACAACCAGCCCGAGGAGCTGCTGGCCAGGCTCGAGGGCGGCGCGGCGGCGCTGGTCTTCTCCTCGGGCATGAGCGCGGCGACCGGCTGCTTCCTGGCGCTGGCGCCGGGCGATCACGTCATCGCGCCCAAGGTGATGTACTGGTCGCTGCGCAACTGGCTGCTGAACTTCGCCACCCACTGGGGGCTGCAGGTCGAGTTCGTCGACGCCGATTCGGTCGAGGCCGTGCGCGCCGCGGTCAGGCCCGGCACGACGAAGATGATCTGGCTGGAGACCCCGGCCAACCCGCTGTGGTGCGTCTCCGACATCGCCGCCTGTGCCCGGATCGCGCACGATGCCGGCGCCCTGCTCGCCGTCGACTCGACCTGTGCCACGCCGGTGTTCACCCGGCCGATCGAGCACGGCGCCGACCTGGTGATGCACGCCGCCACCAAGTACCTCGCCGGCCACAGCGACGTGATCGCCGGCGCGCTGGTCGGCGCGCGCGACGACGATCACTGGAAGCGCATCCGCCTGATCCGCGCCCAGCTCGGCACCGTGCTGGGGTCGCTGGAATCGTTCCTCCTGCTGCGCGGCATGCGCACCCTCTTCCCGCGCGTGCGTACCGCCGCCGGCAATGCGCAATGGCTGGCGCAGAAGCTCGCCGCGCATCCGCTGGTCGAGGCGGTGCTGTTCCCGGGTCTGCCGGGCTTCGCCAGCCACGGCGTCGCCGCGCGACAGATGGCCGGCGGCTTCGGCGCCATGATGTCGATCCGCGTGAAGGGCGATCCCGCACTGAAGCTCAGCGGCGAGGCCGCCGCCATCGCCGTCGCCGCCCAGGTCGGCGTGTGGAAGCGCGCGACGTCGCTGGGCGGCGTCGAGAGCCTGATCGAGCACCGCGCCAGCATCGAAGGCGCCGGCACGCCCGCGCCCACCGACCTGCTGCGCCTGAGCGTCGGCATCGAGGCCAAGGAAGACCTCTACGCCGATCTCGACCAGGCGCTCGCGGCCGCGCACCGCCGCAACACGCCTTAGGCGAAGGCGCGGATCTCCGGCTCGAACGGGATCATCGGCGTCTTGCCCTCGGCGACGATGGCGCCGCCGCGCCGCGTGCCGCGCGTGATGTTGGTCCACTTGTTGAGGAAGATCGGCGGCAGTTCGCGCCCGTCGGGCAGCGACAGCCAGATGCGGATCAGGTGGCGCTTGCGCGCGCTGTCGGGCCAGTCCTCGAAGGCGGTGCGCGAGTGGAAGATCAGGTGGTTCTGCAGGAACTGGATGTCGCCCGGCTTGAACGGGATGCGCAGGCAGAACCGGTCGTCGGCGCAGATCGCGTAGAACAGGTCGATCGCCGCGCGCTGCCGCTTTGTCAGCCGCGGCGCATCGGCGAAGCGCTGGCTCGACTCGATGTACTGCGGCAGCGGCCCGTAGCCGTTGAACTGGCCGTTGTGCCGGGTGAAGACCGGCATCTCGAACCACGGCGTCTTGCCCGGCGGCACCTCGCCGCGCCGGTCGAGCACCACCGGCTCGTAGAGCGTGGCGCAGAGCGCGGGATCGCGCCGCAGCATCTCGTCGTGCACGGCGATGGCGCTGACGATGGCGCTGGTGCCGCCGCGCATCGCCGTGCGCACGCACAACAGGCCCACGACGTCGCAGGAATCGGAATGGAAAGCCAGCTCGGCCTTGCTCTGGGTCAGGCGACGATCGACATCGTCCGGCCGGTCGCCGACGTCGATCACGTGGCCCATCATGTGGCCGTTGCGGTTCTGCGGGATCGGATCGCCGATGTGGCGCGACAGGCCCCAGTAGACGCGCAGTTGCGTCTCGCGGTCGTAGCGCCCGACCGGAATGCCGCGCACATAGCCGAACGCCGCGCCGTCCTTGATGCGCGCGCGCAGCGCCGCCAGGCGGGCCGACAGCCCCGGCAACGGAAAGTCGTCGCGGCCGATGGCCTGGATGTCCAGCGGCCGGCTCAGCCGGACCGCCTCGTCGATCTCGGCCCGATCGGCCTCGATGAGCTCGAGCATCCAGTCGTCGCGGCCATCAAAGTCACTGGCGTGCCAGGCGGACGGGCCGCCGATCGCGGAGAGTTCGGTCATGGGCACCTCGCAGGTGGGACGCGCTGATCATCCGCCGATGTGCTATATAAATGAAGCTGTTGCTGCTCATACGGACCATAAGCAAAACTTTGACATGCGCGATCTACGCCTCGACCAGCTGCGCACGTTCTGCCGCGTCATCGAGCTCGGCAGCTTCTCCGCGGCCGCCGAGCGGCTGAACATCAGCCAGCCCGCCGTCAGCCTGCAGGTGCGCCAGCTCGAGAAGCGGCTGGGCGTACGTCTGATCGAACGCGTCGGCCGGCGCGCCATGCCGAGCGATGCCGGCAGCCGGCTGCTGGCGCATGCCCGCACCATCGAGCAGGCGGTCGGTGACGCCTGGGACTCGGTCACCGCGCGGGGCGAGCACGCGCTGGGTCGTGTGCGCATCGGCACCGGCGCGACGGCGGCGATCTACCTGCTGCCGCCGATCCTC
>CAYNOF010000417.1:0-1570 GCA_964398335.1 uncultured Rhizobiaceae bacterium | reverse complement strand
CATCGTGGACGGCGTCCCTTCGCGCGCTGCGGCGCAGGAAGTCGAGCGCCGCATTGTGGGCGATGCGGAACAGCCAGCCCTCGGGGTTGGCGATCGGGCCCGCCCGCGGGTGGGCCTCGATCGCCTTGACCATCGCCTCCTGCAGCACGTCCTCGCCGTCGATCGACGAGCCGGTCATGCGCGCGCAGTAGCGGTGCAGCCTGGGCCGCAATTCGGCGAGGAGCTGCTCGAGGCCTTCGCTCACGCCGCCACCGCGGCGCGCTTGCGCGCCAGGTCGGCTGCCGTCCAGAACTCGCCCCGCTGCCAGGCCGGCAGGGCGCGCAGCCGCGCGAGATAGGCCGCGACGGCCGGATAGGGCGCGAAGCTGAAGCCGCCGAGATCGGCCGCATCGAGCACCGGCCCGAAGGCGCAATCGAGCAGGGTCATCTCGTCGCCCATCAGCCAGGGCGAGGCGGCGAGCCGCGTCTCGAGCAGCTTGAGCGGCCGCGCCAGCTCGGTCTCGCCGCGCGCCGCGACGCTTTCGTCGCTCGGGCCGCCCTGCAGCGGCATGAAGAAGCGGTGGAACCACACGGCGCTGGTGGGCTCGCGCAGATAGTGGGCTTCGATGAACAGCCAGCGCAGGGCTTCGGCACGCTCCTGGTGGCTCGTGGGCCACAGCCCGTAGCGCTCGCCGAGATAGGCGACGATGGCGTTCGACTCCGGCAGCACGAAGCCGTCGTCGACCAGAACCGGCGCCTTGCCGAGCGGGTTCAGCGCCAGGAACGCGGGCGTGCGCTGCTCGCCGCCGGCGAGATCCATGCGGTGCACGGCGTGCGGCAGCTCCAGGGCGTTGAGCGCCAGCCGCACCTTCTGCGGATGCAGGCTGGGGTACCAGTACAGTGTCCTCTCGGTCGTCATGGCAGGGCTCCTCGTGGTTGCCTGATCCCAAGACGTGCGAGGCCGGGCAAAGGATTCGGCCGGTCGACGATTTTCACACCGGCATCGACCGCTTCTGATGGGCGCGCCCGATGCGGGCTGCTTCAGGATTGTGACCGGAGACCACCCGCACGCCCTCGTCGATACGGCTGGCGATGTTGTCCGGCGTGCAGACCTCGAGGAAGGCGATGCCGCGTGCGCGGCAGGCCTTCAGCACGCGATCGCGCGCCGCCTTCATCTCTGGCGGGAAGGGCTGGCGCGGCACGGTCCGGTAGCCCAGGGACAGGCCGAGATCGCCCGGCCCGAGCTCGGCGAAACCCAGGCCCGGCACGTCGAGGATCGCCTCGCAGTTGGCGATGCCCTCGGGACTTTCCAGCTTCACGCCCAGCAGCAGCTCGCCCTCGGGATTGAGCGGCCAGGGATCGCAGCGGCTGAGATAGTCCAGCTCGCTGATGCCCCAGACCGGCGCCGCCGTCGGCTCCGAGCCGCGGCCGCGCGTGCCGATGCCGAGCGTCTTGGCCGACGGCTTCGGCCGCACCGCGCCGCCCAGGCGCTGGACGGGCGAGGGCAGGGCGGCATCGACGCCGATCAGGTTGGGCGGATAGCGGCAGGATTCGACGAAGGCGCGCGTGGCGTCGGCGGTCTCGGCCTGGCA
>CAYNOF010000416.1:0-2612 GCA_964398335.1 uncultured Rhizobiaceae bacterium | reverse complement strand
GCACCACCATCGTCATCGCCCACCGCCTGTCGACGGTGCGTGATGCCGACCTGATCGTTGCCATGGACGAAGGCAAGGTGGTCGAGACCGGCGACCACGCCAGCCTGATCGCCAGGGGCGGGCTGTACGCCCAGCTCGTGTCACGCCAGATGGCCGGGCCGATGGCGGTGGCGGCCCAGTAGCCGTCAGCGCTGCCAGCGCGGCGGCAGGGCGGGCGTCGTGGGTGTCGCCGGGATCACCGTGCGCGTGCCGTCGGGATTGCGCAGCACGATCTCGTTGTCGCGCCGGATGATCACGGTCGTGCCGCTGGGCTGGCGATAGACCTGGATGCGTTGGCGCGGCGCCGGATCGGCCGCGGCCGCTTCGCCCGCCGTGAGCGCAAGGCAGAGGATCAGCGCCATGCCTCTCATGGCGCCATCATAGCACCGCGCCGGCCCGCCCGCGTCGGCGCATTGTCTCATGTCAAGGGACTGTCTCGGACAGTCGCTATGGTCGGGCCGAACACCCGAACGACCGCGGCCCGCCATGACATCCAGCGCCCTCGACCTGCATCGAGAGATCGATGCGCTGATCTCTGCCGTCCGCGACGAGGGCGAGGCGCGCGCCGCCTCCTGGTCCGCCGGTATCCAGCGCGCCGGATTCGAGCAGAGCGCGCTGAATCTTGCGCATTACATGGCGCTGCGCCGCCGCGACCTCCGCCCCATGCAGCGCTCGCTCATCGCCCTCGGCCTGTCCTCGCTCGGCCGCCTCGAGAGCAGGGTGCTGCCGACCCTGCTCGCGGTCAGGGCGGCGCTCGCCGCCCTTGCCGATCTGCCGCGCGAGAGCGGACCAGGCGCCCGGACCATGTTCGCCGGCGAGCAGCGGCTGGCCGATCGCACCCGGGAGCTGCTGGGGGCGTCCGCCTTGTCGCGCCCCATCGCCCTGCTCGTGACCTGTCCGAGCACGGCGGCGGACGATCCCTCTTTCATGCTGACGCTGGCCGCGCACGGCGTGGAGGCGCTGCGCATCAATTGCGCGCACGACAACGCCGTCCGCTGGGAGCGCATGATCGGCCACGCGCGCGCCGCGGAAAAGGCGACCGGGCGCCGCTTCAAGATCTTCATGGATCTGCCGGGCCCGAAGATCCGCACGGGCGCCGTGCACCTGCCGCAAGGCCGGGAGCGCGTCGGCAAGGGAGACCTGCTGGCGATCGCGCCCTGCGGCGGACTGGAGAGGGTTCCGCTCGCCCACGAGCATTTCGCGGCGGAGTGCACGCTGTCCGAAGCGCTGGCGGCCGCGAAGGTCGGCGAGCGCCTCTACGTCGACGACGGCAAGCTGGGCGCCGAGATCGAACGGGTCGAGCCTTGGGGACTTCTGGCCCGCGCGACGTCGGCCAGCGCCAAGGGAGTCCGCCTCAAGCCCGAGAAGGGCCTGAACTTTCCCGATACCGAGCTGAACATCGCGGCGCTCACCGAAGCCGACCACGCCGTCCTCGATTTCGTCGCCGCGCATGCCGACGGCATCGGCTTCTCCTTCGTGCAGTCCGCGGCCGACGTGCAGATGCTGCAGGATGCGCTCGCCACGCGCCGGCCGGACGACTGGCAGACCCGGTCGCTGGTGCTCAAGATCGAGACCGCCCGCGCGGTCCGGAATCTGCCGGACATGGTCGTGCGTGCCGCCGGGCGCCAGCCGACCGGTGTCATGATCGCCCGCGGCGATCTCGCGGTCGAGATCGGCTTCGCGCGTCTTGCCGAGATGCAGGAGGAAATCCTCTGGATCGGCGAGGCGGCCGACATCCCGGTGATCTGGGCGACGCAGGTCCTGGAGCACCTGGTTCAGAAGGGCATGCCGTCGCGCGGGGAGATGACCGATGCGGCGATGGCGGCGCGCTCCGAGTGCGTTATGCTGAACAAGGGCCCTTATCTGTTCTAGGCGATCGCCGAGCTCGATGCGCTGCTCGGACGGATGCAGGAGCACCAGCACAAGAAGACGCCGCAGCTGCGCCAGCTCAAGAGCTGGTAGTTCGCCCGCGTCCGTCCAGCCGGTGCAAGGCCCTGACCACCTCGCGCAGACCGCGTCCCGGCACCTTGTCGCGGCGCATCACCAGCGCCAGCTTGCGGCTGAGCCGCGGTGAGAGCGCGTGCGTGGTGATCGGCAGGCGTTGGCCACGCCGGCGCATGGCGGTTCCGGGCAGCACCGCCACGCCCAGCCCGGCCGCGACCAGCTCCTTGATCGCCTCGACATTGCCGAGGTCCATCACGGGCGTCGGACGCACGCCCGCGCGTGCGAACCAGGCATCGGCCAGGCGCCGCGTGTTGCCGGCGGTCTCGTAGAGGATCAGCTTGCGGCGCGCCAGCATCGCCGGCGTCACGACCTTCGGCAGCGTCTCGCCGGATGCCGGCGCGATGGCGACGAAGTCATCGTCCATCACCGGCGTGACCGCGAAGCTGCGGCCCGGCGCGGGGAGGGTGACGAGGCCGATATCGACGAGGTTGGCTTCCAGCGCCTTGAGCACGTCGCTGGTGTTCTGCGCCGTGACCGAGATCTCCAGCGACGGGAAGCGGCGATGCAGCGCGCCGAGGATCGGCGGCAGCAGGTAGATCGCCGCCGTCGCGCCGGTGCCGATGCGCACA